>DATINR010000176.1:0-3143 GCA_035473995.1 Solirubrobacteraceae bacterium | reverse complement strand
GCGATGGGCGCCAACACGATGGTCGCCGCGATCGGCCTCGTGCTCGGGCCGGTGCTCGGCGGCGCGCTCGTGGCGATCGCCTGGCAGTGGGTCTTCTGGTTCAACGTCCCCTTCGCGCTCGCCGGCGCCGCCTGGGGCGCGCTCGTCCTGCGCGAGCTGTCCAAACAGGACACGGCGCGCAGCCACGACGTGCTCGGCACGAGCACGTTCGTGCTCGGGCTGACCGGCCTCGTCTACGGCGTCTCGCGCGGCGGCATCTCCGGCTGGGACGACAAGCTCGTGATCGGCGCGCTGATCGTGGCCGCCGTGCTCTTGCCGCTGTGGGTCGTGATCGAGCGCCGCTCGCGCGCGCCGATGCTCGACCTCGCGCTGTTCAAGAACCGCCTGTTCGCGGCCGCCAGCGCGGCGTCGTTCCTCAACGGCCTCGCGCGCTTCGCGCTGATGTTCCTGTTCGTCTTCTACTTCCAGGGCGCGCAGGGCGACTCGCCGATCACGGCCGGCGTCAAGCTGATCCCGCTCGCGCTCGGCATGCTGATCGCCTCGCCGATCGCCGGCGTCTACGCCGACCGCCACGGCTCGCGTGCGCTGGCCTCGCTCGGCATGCTCGTGACCGCCGCCGGCCTCGCCGGGATGACGACGCTCGACGTGCACACGGCCTACTGGCAGAGCGGCCTGTGGCTGGCCGTCGTCGGCGTCGGCTCGGGCATGTTCAACAGCCCCAACACGGCCGCGATGATGGGCGTCGTGCCGGCGCACCGGCGCGGGATCGCGGCCGGCGCACGCACGCTCCTGCAGAACACGGGCGCCGTGCTGTCGATCGCCTTCGTGCTCGCGATCGTCACCTCGGCCGTGCCCAAGGCGACGCTGTTCGCCGTCTTCTCCGGCCTTGCCCAGGGCCTCTCCGCGGAGAAGCTCGCGCCGTTCATCGCCAACATGCACGTCGCGCTGTGGGTGCTCGCGGCGACCTCCGTGCTCGGTGCCGGCGTGTGCCTGTTGCGCCCCGACCACGCGAGCGTGACGGCCGACGCCGACGCCGCCACAGAGGCCGACGAGCGCTCGGCGATCAGGCCATGGGAGGAAGCGCTCGCCGACGAGGCCTTCGTGCCCGGGCGCGACGAGACGGTCGCGGGCGAGCGCGAGCCCTCTCCCCTGCCCGGCGAGGGACGGCTGGGGGTGCGCGCATGAGCCCGCAGCCGGCAAAGCCCGCCCGCGCAGGCGAGGCGCCGGCGGAGCCCGCGAGCCTGCGCATCGGCGACGTCGCGCGCCTGGCCGGCACGACGCCGCGCACGATCCGCTACTACGAGGAGATCGGCCTGCTGCCGGAGGCCCCGGCACGGCCGTCCGGCCGCCACCGCCTGTACAGCGAGCCCGAGGTCGAGCGCCTGCGCGAGCTGATGCGCCTGAAAGACCTGCTCGGCCTCTCGCTTGAGGAGCTGAAGACGCTGCTCAGCGCCGAGGAGGCGCGCGCCGAGGTGCGCGCGCAACTGCGCCGCGAGGACGTCGACTCGGCGCGCCGTCGCGAGCTGCTGGCCGAGGCGCTCGGCCACATCGACCGCCAGCTCGAGCTCGTGCGCAAGCGCGCCGGCGAGCTGGCCAAGCTCGAGCACGAGCTGTCCGAGACGCGCAAGCGCGCCAAGCGCAAGATCCGCGAGCTCGACGCGCGCGCGCAGGGCACGTTCGCGCCCGAGCTCGAGGCGACGGGCGGCGCGAAGCCGTGACGTCGGCGACCGACAGCGACCGTCCGGGCGGCGAGCGCGCCGGGCTGCGGCCGAGCGCTGCGCCACCGTCGGACCCGGCCGTGCTCGTCGACGACCTCGTCGTGCGCTTCGAGCAGACGCTCGCCGTCGGCGGCGTGTCCTTCGCGGTGGCGCCGGGTGAGGTGTTCGGCCTGCTCGGCCCCAACGGCGCCGGCAAGACGACGACGATCCGCGTGCTCACGACGCTGCTGCCGCCGAGCGACGGTCGCGCGCTCGTGGCCGGGCACGACGTGCGCACCGAAAGCCTCGCCGTGCGCTCCTCGATCGGCTACATCCCGCAGGCGATCTCCGTTGACGGCGCGCTGACGGCGCGCGAGAACCTCGACTTCTACGCGCGCGTGACCGGCGTCCCCGGGCGCGAGCGCAAGGCGCGGATCGAGCAGGCGATCGCCTCGATGCAGCTCGAGGCGATGCTCGACCGCCTCGCCCGCACGCTCTCCGGCGGCATGCTGCGCCGCCTGGAGATCGCCACGGCGCTGCTCAACCGCCCGGCCGTGCTGTTCCTCGACGAGCCGACCGTCGGCCTCGACCCCTCGGCGCGGCGGATGGTCTGGCAGCACCTCGAGGCGCTGCGCGAGCAGGTCGGCACGACGATCCTCGTCACGACGCACCTGATGGAGGAGGCCGAGCGCTACTGCGAGCGCCTGGCGATCATGGACATGGGACGCCTCGTCGAGCAGGGCGAGCCGGCCGAGCTGCTCGATCGCCACGGCACCGACAGCCTCGAGGAGGTCTTCACGGCGGTCACCGGCCGCGCGATCGACGAGCACTCGGAGGGGAGGATCGCCGATGTCCGCGCACAGCGCCGCGTTGCCCGCAGGCTCTCCTAGCGCAGGGCCCTCCGGAGCGGGCGCCACGAGCGGCGGCCTGTTCACCGCCTACGGACTGCGTGCGCTCGGCCAGGGCGCCTACGCGATGGCGCAGTCGGAGCTGCGCAAGCTGCGCCACGACCACCTCGACATCCTCACGCGCTCGGTGCAGCCGCTGCTGTGGCTGTTCATCTTCGGCACCGCGCTCAGCCACACGCGCGCGCTGACGCTCGGCCACCTCGAATACCGCGCCTACCTCGCGCCGGGGGTGATGGCGCAGGCGGCGATGTTCATCGCGATCTTCTTCGGCCTCGCCGTGATCTGGGAACGCGACGTCGGCCAGCTGCAGCGCCTGCTGGCCACGCCGCTGCCGCGCACGGCGATCGTGCTCGGCAAGGCCGTCGGCGCGTGCGTGCGCGCGCTCGTGCAGGCGCTCCTGCTGCTCGTCGTGATCGCCGTCGCCGGGATCGGCGTGCGCTGGAGTGTCGACGGCGTGCTCGGCACGCTCGCGCTGCTGATGCTCGGCACGGCCGGCTTCGCCTGCATGTCGATGCTGCTCGCCGCCGCCGTGAAGGAG
>DATINR010000175.1:0-4301 GCA_035473995.1 Solirubrobacteraceae bacterium | reverse complement strand
GCAGCGCGACGGCGGTCTCCTCGGGCAGCGTGTCCGAGATGAACGTGCCCGCGCCCTGCTCGGAGCCGGCGAGGAACTTGAGCTTCTCGGCGGTGCGCAGCGGCGGGTAGAACTCGACGTGCAGGTGGCCGCTGCGCTCGGGGGCGCCCGGCGGGGCGGCACCGGCCGCGCCGGTGGTCGGCGCCTGGTGCACGACCATCACGTAGGGGAAGGGCCGCTCGAACAGCGCGTCGTAGCCGCGCGCGAGCGACTGCAGCGCCTCGGCGAGCGCGCGCAGCTCGTGCGGCTCGCACTCGAGCAGGCTCGGGCGGTGCGCGCGCACCGCGACGTGCACTTCGAAGGCCCAGCGCGCGGCGTGCGGCACGTAGGCGACGACGTGATCGCTCGCGAGCAGCACGCGCTCGCCGTCGGCCAGCTCGCGGCGCAAGAGCTCGCACGGAGCGCAGCCGCCGAGCCGCTTGTCGGCGGCTTGCTCGGCGGTCGGCACGGGGGGCATGAACGGGTAGCCGTAGATCTGCCCGTGCGGGTGGTGCAGCGTGACGCCGACCTCGACGCCGCGGTTCTCGAAGATCATCACGTAGTCGACGTCCTCGCGTGCGCCGAGCTCGGCGTAGCGGTTGCGCCAGACCCACATCAGGTCCTCGGCGCGCTGCGGCGAAAGCGCGCCGAAGGAGCCGTCGTGGTGGTCGGTGTAGACGACCACCTCGGCCGCGCCGCCGGGCGCCTGGAAGGCGGGGAAGCGGTTGTCGAACACGGCGATCTCGAAGGAGGGGAAGGGGATCTCGGTCTCGGGTCCGCCGGGCTCGGTCGGGTCGAGCGGGCAGTGCTCGCGGTCGGGCAGGAAGGTGCGGTCCTGGCGGTGGATCGCGTAGACGACCTGCTCGCCGCGCAGCTCGTTGAAGCGCTGGCCGATCTTCGATCGGTCGCTCACCGCTCGTGCTCCTCGGCGGCGTGGCTGAACAGCAGCAGTGCGCGCCCGTCGCCTTTGCGCGTGCGCAGCAGTGACAGCGGTCCATAGCGCTCGTGCTGCTCCGGCGGGCGGCGCTCTGACTCGTCCTCGCGCGGCACGCGCTCGGACGCCGCCGCGTCATGCTCGGACGGGGTCTGATCGGCGGGGTCCGAGGTCATCTTGCGAGGGTATAGCGCGCGTCGACGTGGCGTCCGCCGTGGCCCCGGGACGCGTTCGCAAAGGACTTTTCGAGCGCCTCCGGAAAGGTCCACGCAAAGTGCCTGTCTGAGGAGTAGATTCGCGGGAAGTAATGCGGTGGGCATCGCGCCGGGGAGGTGCAGCCCTCGATCAGAGGAGAGTGCAATGTCAGAGACCGATCAGGCTTCAGAAGCCGTAGAGCACCTTGCCGAGACGGACGCGCCGGTGATCGACCGGCCGGGCTTCGACAGACGCGCGTTCCTTCGGCGCACCGCCATCACCGGCGTCGGCGTCGGCTCGGTGAGCACGCTGCTCGCGGCCTGCGGGTCGAGCGCTTCGAGCAGCAGCGGCGGCGGCTCGGACAGCGTGTTCGGCTCACACCCGAACTACAAATTCGTGTTCGTCAACCACGTCACGACGAACCCATTCTTCACGCCCACCCAGTACGGCGCGGCGGACGCGTCGAAGCTGCTCGGCTGCAGCTACCAGTGGACGGGCTCTGAATCGAGCAACGTCAACCAGATGGTCAACGCGGTCAACAGCGCCGTCACGGCCAAAGCGGACGGCATCGCGGTCGCGCTGATCGACCTGCACGCATTCAACGCGCCCGTCGAAGCGGCGATCAAGGCGGGCATCCCGGTCGTCGCCTACAACGCCGACGCCCCCGGCAACGCGCGCCTGTCCTACATCGGCCAGGACCTCAAAAAGGCCGGCGAAAAGATGGGCGAACGGATCGTCTCAGACGTCGGCTCGGGCGATGTCGCGCTGTTCATCGCGACGCCGGGCTCGGCCAACCTGCAGCCGCGCATCGAAGGCGCAGAAGCGGCGGTGAAGCGCTCGGGCAAGCCGATCACGCTGCACACGGTCGCCACGGGCGCGGCGGTCCCGGGCGAGCTCTCGACGATCGACGCCTACTGGGTCGGTCACAAGACGACCAAGGGCATGTACGCGGTCGACGGAGGCTCGACGGAAAGCCTCGCCAAAGTGATGCAGAAGTACAGCCTCGCCGGAAAAGTCAAGTCCGGCGGCTTCGACCTGACCGAACAGACGCAGAACCTGGTGAAATCGGGCGACCTCGAATTCACGATCGACCAGCAGCCCTACCTGCAGGGCTTCCTGCCGGTGCTGCAGCTGTTCATGTACAAGGTCTCGGGGACGCTGTCGGGCATCTACGAAGCCGACACCGGACTGAAGTTCCTCGACAAAGAAACCATCACCCCGTACGTCAACAGCAAGTCGCGCTACGAGGGCACCGCGACGGCGGCAAAGGTCATCTCCGCCTAGCGCGGGGCGAGGGAGCTAACAGCTATGGCGAGCGTCGCAGGAGGATCGGCCGCCGAGACGCCGCCGGCGGCGCCCAAGGGCTCGGAGCACTCGCTCCGGGCCCCGACGCGCAAGCAGCTGTTCGAGAAGATCGTCTCGCTGCGCGAGGGCAGCATCATCGTCGTCACGATCGTGACGGCGATCTACTTCTCGGCGAACACGAGCAGCTTCTTCACGGGCGCCAACTTCGAAACGCTGCTGCCGTACTTCGCCCCGTTCGCGATCCTCGCGGCGGGCGAGGTGTTCGTGATGATCCTCGGCGAGATCGACCTGTCGATCGGCGCGATGTACCTGTTCGCGCCGATCCTCTTCCACAAGCTCGCGACGTCGGCCGGCCTGGGGCTCGTGCCGGGCGTGATCGCGACGCTGCTCGTGTGCATGGCGGTCGGGGCGCTCAACGGGTTCTTCGTCGCGGTCGTCGGCATCAACTCGTTCGTGGCGACGCTGGCGATGCTGTTCACGTTCGAGGGGCTCGCGCTGATCATCTCCCACGGCACGCCCGTGGCGACGCCGGGCGGGCAGGTCCCGCTCGACACGTTCGGCAAGGTGTTCGGCGGTGGTATCTACTCGGAGGTGATCTGGGCGGTGGGGATCATCGTGATCCTGCAGATCGTGCTGACGTTCACCCGTTGGGGGCTGTACACGGTCGCGATCGGCTCGAACAAGCTCGGCGCGGCCGAGGCCGGCGTGAAGGTGAAGATGGTGATGATCCGCAACTACATGCTCTGCGCCACGACGGCGGCGCTGGTGGGGATCTTCGAGGCCGTCCGCTCGGCGACCGTGCAGCCCGACCCGGCGGGCGCCAACGAAATCCTCTTCCTCGCCGTCGCCGCCGGCGTGATCGGCGGAACGCTCTTGACGGGCGGCTCGGGCACGGTCGTCGGCGCGCTGATCGGTGCGCTTTTCCTCGGCATCCTCAAGGATGGCCTGATCCTGCAAGGCGTCAACGCCAACTACCTGCTGTTCTACACCGGCCTCGCCGTGATCGTGGCGATGAGCGCGAACGTCTACGTGAGCCGTGCGCGCAGGGGGCATACCGGAAGTGGTTGACCCGACCGAGCCACCCGGCGCGATTCCGCCTGCCGAGGCCCCCGACGTCGTCGCGCCGTCGAGCGCGCCGGACGACGTCCTGCGCGTAGAACACATCGCCAAGCGCTTCGGCCCTGTGACGGCGCTGCGCGACGTCAACCTGCACCTGAAAAAGGGGGAGGTGCTGGGGCTGCTCGGCGACAACGGCGCGGGCAAGTCGACGCTGATCAAGATCATCTGCGGCTTTCAGAAGCAGGACAGCGGCAAGATGTTCCTGCACGGCAAACCGTACGAACCGAAAAGCGTCGACGACGCGCACGCACAGGGAATCGGCACGGTCTACCAGGACCTCGCGCTGATCGACGAATTGTCCGTTTACCACAACCTGTTCCTGCGACGCGAGCGCATGCACAAGCCGCTGCCGCTGCTGTCCAACCGCCAGATGAAGCGCGAAGCGCGCACGGCGCTGGACGAGATCGGAATCAACATCCCGCGCATAGACGTCGCCGTCGCGCGCCTCTCCGGCGGTCAGCGCCAGGCGATCGCGGTCGCGCGCACGGTCAACTCGGACGCCGACATCATCCTGCTCGACGAGCCGCTCGCGGCGATGGGCGCGAAAGAGGGCGCGCAGATCCTCGACCTCGTGGCGCGGCTGAAGGACGAAGGCAAAGTCTCGATCATCATGATCCTGCACAACTACGTCCACGTGCTGCAGGCGTGCGACCGCGTGAGCATGATCCAGGACGGCGTGATCGCGCTCGACAAGCCGACGGCCGAGACGTCGGTCGAGGAGCTGACGGAC
>DATINR010000174.1:0-3918 GCA_035473995.1 Solirubrobacteraceae bacterium | reverse complement strand
ACGCGCACGGGCGGCAGCCCGCGGCCGCCGCCGACCCGCTCGGGCAGGACGAGCCGGTGCATGCGGTGCACGGTCTCGGGCCGCGGCGTGGCCGACCCGGCCAGCAGTTGCGCGCCGGCCCGGCGGGCGCGCTCGGCGGCCACGTGGCGGGCGTCGTAGCGCGGGTCGCCCTCGTGCTTGTAGGACGAGTCGTGCTCCTCGTCGACGACGATCAGCCCGATGCCCTCGATCGGCGCGAACACCGCCGAGCGCGGCCCGACGCAGATACGCGCCTCGCCCTCGCGCAGACGGCGCCACTCGGCATAGCGCTCGCCCGGGCGCAGTTGCGAGTGCAGCACGGCGACGGTGTCGCCGAAGCGATCGATGAAGCGCCCGACCGTCTGCGGCGTCAGCGCGATCTCGGGCACCAGCACGATCACGCCGCGGCCCTGCTCCAGGGCGGTCTCGGCGGCGCGCAGGTATATCTCCGTCTTGCCCGATCCAGTCACCCCGTGCAGCAGCCGCTCGTGAGCCGTGCGCTGCTCGAGCGCGTCCTGCAGCGGGGCCAGGACCTTGCGCTGATCCTCGTTCAACGCGAGCGCCGTCGGCGCGCGCGCGCCGACGGACAGGTGCTCGGGGCGCTTGACCGCGCGGCGCTTGCGCCCGCTCAGCCTGCGCGTCGCGCCTGGCGGCAGCACGAGCCCGAGCGCCCTGGCGAGCGTCGAGCAGTACTCGGCCGCGATCCATTCGGCCAGCGCGACCATCTCGGCCGGGACGCCCAGCTCGAGTGCGCGCAGCGGCGCGAGCAGCTTCTCGGTGGCGACCTCGCTCGACTCGGCCAGCCCGACGACGACGCCGAGCACCTCCCTGCGCCCGAACGGGACGACGAGCATCGAGCCGACCTCGACGGCGCCGCCGCGCAGCTCCTCGGGCAGGCGATAGTCGAACGGCCCACGCAGCGCGCGGGCAGTCGTCATCGGCTCGACCTGGGCGATCGAAGGCATCGCCCGGGACAGTAGAGCCGCTGCCGGACTACGCTCCGGCGGCGGACTTCAGCGCGTCGGCCTTGTCGGTCCGCTCCCACGTGAAGTCGTGGTCGTCGCGGCCGAAGTGGCCGTATGCGGCCGTCTTCTGGTAGATCGGGCGGTGCAGGTTGAGCTCCTCGCGGAAGGCGCCCGGGCGCAGGTCGAAGACCTCGTCGACGGCCCTGGCGATCTGCCCGCGCGTGTGGCCGCCGAGCTCGGTGCCGAACGTCTCGACCATCACCGAGACCGGGTGCGCGACGCCGATCGCGTAGGCGACCTGCACTTCGGCGCGTTCGGCGAGCCCCGCCGCGACGATGTTCTTCGCCACCCAGCGCGCCGCGTAGGCAGCCGAGCGGTCGACCTTCGAGGGGTCCTTGCCGGAGAAGGCGCCGCCGCCGTGGCGGGCCATGCCGCCGTAGGTGTCGACGATGATCTTGCGCCCCGTCAGCCCGGCGTCGCCCACCGGACCACCGATCACGAAGCGCCCGGTCGGATTGACGAGGAAGTTCTTGCGCAGCTTGGACTCCTCGTACATGTCCTTCGGCAGGATCGGCTCGACCACGTGCTCCCACAGGTCGTCGGGGATCAACGCCTCCGCGCCCTCGCCGTGCTGGGTGGAGATCAGCAGCTTTTCGATCTCCTTCGGCTTGCCGTCGACGTAGCGCACGCTCACCTGGGTCTTGCCGTCCGGGCGCAGGTAGTTCAGCGTGCCGGCCTTGCGCACGGCCGCCAGTCGCTCGGCCAGCCTGTGCGCGAGCGAGATCGGCAGCGGCATCAGCGCGTCGGTCTCGTTGGAGGCGTAGCCGAACATCATCCCCTGGTCGCCCGCGCCGGCCACGTCGAGCTCGTCGTCGTCGCTCGCGTCGGTGCGCGCCTCGTAGGCCTTGTCGACGCCCTGCGCGATGTCGGGTGACTGCTTGTCGATCGCGTTGAGCACCGCGCAGGAGTCGGCCGAGAAGCCGAGGTCGGCGTCGGTGTAGCCGATCTTGCGGATCGTCTCGCGTGCGACCTCTTGGATGTCGACGTAGGTGTCCGTCGAGATCTCGCCGGAGACGACGACCAGGCCTGTGTTGACGAGCGTCTCGCACGCCACGCGGCCGTATGGGTCGGCGCTCATCACCGCGTCGAGCACGCCGTCTGAGATCTGGTCGGCGATCTTGTCCGGATGCCCCTCTGTGACGGACTCGGACGTGAACAGGAATTCGTTGTCGGAAAACTGATTCATGGCGGCAGCGGTTCGCTCCAGGGGTCGTCTGTCGGATGTGGCCGGCCGGGGCCGGGCGAGAGCCGGGACAGTCTAGGCGAACGCGGGGACTTTTTCGTTCAGCGCGGGCCCGTCGCGGCGGCCTCTTCGATGGGCGGCTGGGCATCCTCGCCGACCAGCTCGGAGTCCTCCGCCGGGCTCGGCCGCGATGAACGTTCGCGGGCCGCACGCGGGCTCAACCCGCCGCCACGCTGCCCGCGCTCGACGAAGTCGATGATCAGCGGCACGCCATCCATGCCGTAGCGCGCGCGCAGGCGGTTCTCGAGGAAGTAGGCGTAGTCGCGGGTCACCCGGGCTCGCGAGTTGACCTGGATCGCAAAGCGCGGCGGTCGCTGGTCGATCTGCGTCATGTAGATCAGCTTCAGGCGATGCTGGCTGGAGCCGCGGCGAGTGCCGACCGGCGGCTGGCGAGCCTGGATCGCCTCGGCCAGGAAGCGGTTGAGCTCGGAGGTGGGAATCCGATTGGACATGCGGTCGCCGAGCACGATCGCTTCGGTCAACAGGCGCGCCACGTGACGGCCCGTCTTGGCGCTGGCCGTGAGTACGCGCGGGCGCAGTCGCAGCTTCTCCGCCACCCGAGCGCGCTCGTGGTCGAGGTCGTCCTCGCTGCCCTCGCGCACGTCCCACTTGTTCAGCACGATCGCCGTCGCGCAGCCGGCCTTCATCGCCAGCTCGGCCACGCGCAGGTCCTGCGAGGTCACCCCGTCGGTCGCGTCGCACACGACGAGCGCGACGTCCGCGCGATCGGCCGCACGCTGCGAGCGCAGCGTCGTGTAGTACTCGACCGAGTCCGACACCTTCGACTGGCGGCGGATGCCGGCCGTGTCGACGAGCGTCAGCTTGCGATCGCCGACGAGCAGCGGCATGTCGATCGCGTCGCGCGTCGTGCCGGCCAGCTCGGAGACGATCACCCGCTCCTCGCCGAGGAAGCGGTTCACGAGCGAGGACTTGCCCACGTTCGGGCGCCCGATCACGGCGAGGCGGACCGTGTCGTCGTCGGTGCCCTCGTCACCGTCGGGCAGCAGCTCGACGATCCTGTCCAAGAGGTCGCCCGTGCCCAGTCCCTGAGCGGCGGACACCGCGATCGGCTCGCCTAGCCCGAGACGGTGGAACTCGGCGGCCATCGGCACCTCGGCCACGCCGTCGCACTTGTTCGCCGCGACGATCGTCGGCAGCGGCGCGCGGCGCAGCAGGTCGGCCATCTCCTCATCGCCCGGACGGACGCCGGCGCGCGCGTCGACGACGAGTACCGCGACCTCGGCATCGGCGATCCCCGCGCGCGCCTGATCGCGAATCGAGCCCGCCAGCGGGTCCTCGTCCTGAAAGTCCACGCCGCCCGTGTCGATCAGCTTGAACTGGCGCCCGTTCCACTCGCAGTCGATCTCGTTGCGGTCGCGCGTGACCCCCGGGCGCTCGTGCACGACCGCCTCACGGCTGCCCGAGAGCCTGTTGATCAACGAGGACTTGCCCACGTTTGGGTAACCGACGATTGCGACCTTCATAGACCCAGGCTAGCTGTAAGACCCGAGGACGTTGTTCAGCTCGCGTAGGCGAGTTCCGGGCGGCTTGTGGTTGAGGGCGCCGTGTGGTCGTCGCCAGTTGTATCGCTCCAGCCAGCCAGACAGGGCTGCAGTGCGCTCGGCACTGTCA
>DATINR010000173.1:0-7444 GCA_035473995.1 Solirubrobacteraceae bacterium | reverse complement strand
CGCTGAACCGCAACAAGCGCTCGATCCGCCTCGACCTGAAGAACGAGCGAGGGCGCGCGGCGCTGCTGCGGCTGGTGCGCGAATACGACGTCGTGCTCGAGTCCTTCCGCCCGGGCGTGCTCGACCGGCTCGGTGTCGGCTACGAGCGGATGCGCGAGGAGAACCCGGGGATCGTCTACTGCGCCATCTCGGGCTACGGCCAGGACGGTCCCAAACGCGACGCCTCGGGGCACGACATGAACTACCTCGGCCTGATCGGGCTGCTCGGGCTGACCGGCAAGCGCGGCGGCGAGCCGGTGCAGGCGGCCGGGCAGATCGCCGACCTCGGCGGCGGCGCGCTGATGGCGGCGTTCGGCATCCTCGCCGCGCTGCGCGAGCGCGACGGCGCCGGTCCGGGCTCGGACTCGCCCGGCTCGGGCGAGGGTCAGCTGGTCGACGTGTCGATGGCCGACGGGGCGCTGTCGTGGCTGGCGATGGTCGCCGCGACGTACTTCGCCGACGGCAACATCCCGCGCCGCGGCGAGCTGCCGCTCGCGGGTTCGCTGATCTGCTACCGCCCGTATGAGTGCGCCGACGGCTGGGTGACGCTCGGCGCGCTGGAGCCGAAGTTCTGGCAGGGCTTCTGTCGCGGGGTCGGGCGCGAGGAGCTGATCGCGGCCCAGTTCGAGCGCCCCGGCTCGGCTGCGCACGAGCATGTGAAGGAGATCTTCAAGGAGCGCACGCGCGATCAATGGGAGGCGTTCGCGCGCGAGAACGACTGCTGCCTGGAGCCCGTGCTCGAGCTCGACGAGGCGCTCGGCTCGGAGCTCGTCGGCGCGCGCGAGATGGTCGTCGAGATCGACCAGCCCGGAGCAGAGCGCGCCGTGCGGCTGCTCGGCGTACCCGTCAAGCTCGGCCGCACGCCGGGCGATCACGCGCGCCTGCCGGGTCCGGCGCTCGGCGAGCACACAGAGGAGGTGCTGCGCGCGGCCGGCTACAGCGCGCAGGAGGTCGCCGAGCTGCTCGCCGACGGGGCCGTCGCGGGCGCGGTCGGCGAGGCGCAGGACATCTCCTTCCAGGTTTAGGGGGCGACGGGATGAGAGCGCGCAGATGAGCGCCACGGCAGGGAGCGCTGCGGACCGGCGGCTGCTGAAGATGAGCGAGCTCGCCGAGCGCTCCGGCGTGAGCGCCGGGACGATTCGCTACTACCTGCGCGAGGGGCTGCTCGGCGAGGGCGAGGACATCGTCAGGACGAGCCGCAACATGGCCTACTACCCGCCGGAGTACGTCGAGCGGATCGAGCTGATCAAGCGCCTGCAGGAGAAGCGCTACATGCCGCTGCGCGTGATCAAGGGCACGCTCGAGGAGGACCCCGGACGCGTGCATGCCTTGATCGAGCTCGAGGACCGCATCCTCGAGCGAGCGCTGGCGAGCGCCGAGGACTCAAGGCGCGTCTCGCTGAAGGCCGTGCGCGAGCGCTACGAGATCCCGCGCAACGTGCTCGACCGGCTCGCCGAGATCGGCGTTCTCACGCCCAACCGCAGCGGCTATGACCAGGACGACGTGAAGATCATCGAGGCGATCGCGAGCTTCCGCGCGGGCGGCTACGAGGAGGAGCTCGGCTTCACGGTGTACGACACGCTGCGCTACCGCGAGGCGCTGGAGCCACTCGTGCAGGCCGAGGTGCGAGCGCTGTTGGAGCGGCTCGCCGGCGAGGTCGAGGTGGAGCGGGCGATGGAGATCGTCGCCGCCGGGGTGGAACCGCTGCGCGAGCTGCTCGGCGCGATGCATTCCAAGCTGCTGCTCGCCGAGCTGCGCCGCCAGCGCGCGCGCGGCTGAGCCCGGCGACGGCGGCGACGGCTACCAGAGCGCGCGGTGGTGCTCCATCACGCCGAGCCCGTGAGCGAGCGCGACCCCGCCCGGCAGCGCCCCCGAGAACGTGCCGAAGGGCGCGCGATAGTCGCTCTTGAAGATCACGAGGTTCTCGCTGCGGCTGCGCTCGGCCTCGGCGTGGAAGCGCAGCTGCGAGCCGTCGGCTGAGTCGATCCGCCGCAGGTCGGCGCTGAAGCGCACCGGCTCGGCCTCGTGCGGCTGGCCTGCGACCCACACGGCGCGCTCGGATCCATGCGCTGGGTCGTTGACGCCGCTGACGAGGTTCCATGCGAGCGCGACGCCCTCGGGGCTCTCGCCGACGCCGGCCGACCACCACCACTCAGTGTGACGCGCGTGATACCCGGCGGTGTCGTCGATCACGGCACGCGCTTCGATCGCTTGGGGTGCCTGACCGGCGACGGTCAACGTCCCGTACGCGTCGATGCCGGCCTGCTTGCGTGTCCACACGTGCTGGCGAGCGTTCGGGCAGCGCACCTGGACGCCCGCTTCTTCGCCCAGCGCCAGGTCGAGCTCGAGGCCCCGATCGCGCAGCAGCAGCCGCCCGCGCTCCAGTTGCAGCTCCGCTCGGCGCGGCCGCAGCCGCGTGCGCTCATGGAGCCGATCCTCGTCGCGCCGGTAGATCGCCCAGAAGGATTGGCGCGCCGGGCCGACCTGCACGATCGCGGCACAAGCCATCAGCTGCTCGGCGAAGACGCCGACGTAGCGCCAGCGCTTGAGCGGCCGTCCGCCGCGCAGCAGGCGCATTCTGGCCGCGGGACTCGACGCGTCCGCGCTCGCCGCGCGTGGCGCGGGCGTTATGCTTTGAGGTGTTGACTGACCAGTCAATCTATTTGGGGAACGGACCGCGTACCGAGTTCGCGTATGCGCGTCGGCCGCAGGGAGGGCTCAGTTGAAGGCCGCCGCAGTCCAGCTCAACGCCACCGCCGACGGCGCGGCCAACCTGGCCACTGCCGATCGACTGGTGCGCGCGGCGTCGGCCGACGGCGCTGAGTTGATCGTACTCCCCGAGAAGTGGACCGCGATGGGCTCCGACGAGCAGTTGCGCGCAGCCGCCGAGCCGCTGGACGGTCGCTCCACGCGCTGGGCGCGGGCGCTCGCCGCCGAGCTGGGCATCGAGCTGATCGCCGGTTCGATCGTCGAGCGCGTGCCCGAGCGGGAGAAGCTCGCCAACACCTCCGTGCACGCCGGTCCGGACGGTGAGCTGAAGGCCGTCTATCGCAAGATCCACATGTTCGACGTCGACGTCGGCGGGCGCTCCTATCGCGAGTCCGATCTCGAGCAGCCGGGCGAGGAGATCGTCCTTTCGGAGACCGCCGACGGGCTCGAGCTGGGCATGTCGATCTGCTACGACCTGCGCTTTCCCGAGCTGTTCCGGATCCTCGCGGTGCGCGGCGCGCGCGCGTTCGCGCTGCCGGCGGCCTTCACCCTGGCGACGACGCGCGACCACTGGGAGGCGCTGATTCGTGCGCGTGCGATCGAGAACCAGGCGTTCGTGATCGCGGCCAATCAGATCGGCGAGCACCCCGGGGGGAGCCGCTCGGGCGGGCGCTCGATGATCGTCGATCCGTGGGGCATCGTGCTCGCGCAGGCGCCCGACGCGGAGGGTCACGCGATCGCCGAGCTCGACCTCGAGCGCCAGCGGGAGATTCGCGCCAAGCTGCCGTCGCTGGCAAACCGCCAGGCGGAGGCCTACCGCTGGCCGCAGGCGGTGCGGGCATGAGCGCGGCGAGGGCGAGCGGGGACGGCACGACGCCGAGCTCGCAGACGGGCTCCGGTGAGGCCGGCGCGGCGGCGCGGCGCGGCGGCGCGAAGGCGGCTCCCGACAAGCGCCGCCTGATCCTCGACGCCGCCGTGCGCGTGTTCGCGCGTCAGGGCTTCCACGCCTGCCGCGTCGCCGACATCGCCGACGAGGCGGGGGTCGCATACGGGCTCGTCTATCACTACTTCGGCTCCAAGGACGAGGTGCTCGACACGCTGTTCCTCGAGCGCTGGCAGGTGATGCTCGAGCTGATTCGCGAAGTCGACGCCGAGCCGCTGCCCGTGCGCGAGAAGCTGCGCGCGATCGCGTCGTTCATCATCGACAGCTACAGCCACGACCCGGATCTGATGAAGGTGATCATCGTCGAGGTGACGCGTGCCGCCAACTCATTCGGCGACACCCACATCGGCACGATCCGCGATGCCTACGAACTGATCGGCAAGATCGTCCAGCAGGCGCAGGACGAAGGCGTCTTCAAGGCCGAGATCGAAGCGCGCTTCGCGGCGATGGCCTTCTACGGCGTGATCGAGCAACTGCTGACCGGCTGGATCTTCGACCTGCTGCCGCAGGGCGAGGAGGAGTTCGAGCGCGCCAAGTCGGTCGTCGTCGAGACCGTCTGCGGAGGCCTCGAGGTGGGCGCCGTTTCCGGTGGGACCACCGCGGGCAATAGACTGCCGCGGTGATGGAGAACGAGATGGTCAAGCGGCTGGTCTGGTCGGGCATTCTGGCGGCCTTCGGAGCGCTCGCGAGCATCGCCGCGCAGCGGGCCGCGGCGCTCACGTTCCGACGGCTGTTCGCCGAGGAGCCGCCGGAGTGAGCGCACCACCGACGCCGGCACCCGGTCAGCAGGGCCCGGAGGCGCCACACAACATCGCCGCCGCGATCGCCGAAGTGTCCGAGCGGGCGCAAGTGCTCGTGCGTGAGGAGATCGAGCTCGCCAAGGTAGAGGTCACCGAGAAGGCGACCAAACTGGTCAAGGGAGCAGTCGTCGGCATCGCCGCCGGCATCTTCGTCGCGATGGCGCTGATCTTCGCGCTCGTCGGCTGCGCCTGGCTGCTCTACTACTACCTCCCCGGCAACAACTACACGTTCTTCTGGGGCTTCTTCGCGATGGCCGTGATCCTGCTGCTGCTCGGAGCGCTCGCCGGCCTGCTCGCGGCCAAAGCCGTCAAAAAAGGCTCGCCGCCGATGCCGACGATGGCGATCGACGAGGCCCAGAAGATCAAGCAGACGGTCAGCAACGGCTCGGCGGCAGCGCCCGGCACACCGGCCCCGACGCCCGGCGGTCTCGGCGGCGGCTCTGGGGTGGGCGGCTGATGGCGCAACGCTCGTCCGCCGAGATCCGCAGCTCGATCGAGAGCAACCGCATGGAGCTGGCGGTCTCGCTCGACCGCCTGCGCGGCGAGGTCGCGCACATCACCGATTGGCGCGGGCACGTCGAGCGCCACCGTGAGCAGCTGACCGCCGGCGCGGCCGTCGTCGGGCTCGCGCTCGGCGTGAAGATCCTCCGCGGGCGCCGGCGCCGGCGCCGCGAACGCTAGCCGGACTCAGCTCAGCAGCGAGCGCGGCACGCCGCCGACGCCGATCAGGCCGGGGCCCGTGTAGGTGCCGATCACGGGGCCGACCTCGGAGCTGAAGACGGGCTCTGAGTCGAAGATCTCGCGGCAGCGATCGATCAGTCGCTGCGCCTGATCGGGCGCTTGGATGTGCTGCACGACCCAGCCGTCGGCGCCGCCTTCGTGCAGCTGCTTGGCGTAGTCGACCATCCGCTCGAAGGCGCGACCGGCCGTGCGCACCCGCTCGACGGGGGTGATTTCGTACTCGAGCGAGAGGATCGGCTTGATCTTCAGCGTGCCGCCGAGCCAGGCCTGGGCCTTGCCGATCCGCCCGCCCCGGCGCAGGTACTCGAGCGTGTCCAGGCAGAACCAGATCTTCAGCGCCTGGCGCGTCTCGCGCACGTGCTCGACGACGGCGTCCTTGCCGGCGCCTGCGCGGGCGGCGGCGCACGCGGCGAGCACGAGCAGGCCTGCACCGCCGCAGCCGCTTTCGGCGTCGAGCACCTCGACGCGCTCGCCCAGCCCGCGCTCGCCGAGCAGGGCGTGCGCCTGGCGGGCGGCCTCGCAGGTGCCCGAGATGCCGCCGGCCAGGTGGATCGAGACGACGTCGTGACCCTGCTCGATCAGGGGCTCCCACACGGCGAGGAAGTCGCCGATCGAGGGCTGCGAGGTCGTGGGCAGCTCGGGGTCGGTGCGCAGGCGCTCGTAGAAGGCGTCGAAGCTCGGCATGTCGAGCTCGCGTTCGGGCTGCCCCCGCCAGCCGACGTACAGGCTGACCTGGTGGATCCCTTCGCGCGCCGCCAGCTCTCGCGGCAGGTAATGGGTGCTGTCTGTGGCTATGGCGACGGCGGGCATGCGCCGCCGGACGCTACACCAACGCCTCGGCGAGCTCTCCGGACTCGTACATCTCGGTCACGATGTCGCAGCCTCCGAGCAGCTCGCCGTTGACGAACAGCTGCGGGATCGTCGGCCAGTCGGAGATCGCCGAGAGCTCCTGGCGGATGCGCGGGTCGGGCAGGATGTCGACGGCCGCGAACGGCGTGTCGAGCGACTGCAGGGCGGCGACGGTGCGCGCCGAGAAGCCGCAGGCCGGCGCCTCCGGCGTGCCCTTCATGAACAGGATCACCTTGTGCTCGGCGATCGCCTCGGAGATCGCCTCGCGGATCGGGTTGGACTCGCCGGCGGGCGTGGGGCCCGCGCTCGGGGCCGGCTGGCCGGGGGACATCGGAAGCTCGCTGGTGGGATTGGTGCTTGACATGAAGGGCTCCTGGCTCAGGTGGTTGTCGTCGGCTGGGGCGCGGAGGGGTCCTCGGCGGGCACGTCCGCGGTGCTCTGCTGCGGGGTCTGCGTCTTCAGCGACAGCGCGTGGATCGGACCACCGATCTCGGCGCCGAAGATCTGATAGACGAGCCGGTGCTGCTCGATCCGGCTGCGCCCGGCGAACGCGGCTGCGGTCACGCTCGCGCGGAAGTGATCGCCGCCGCCGGTGTAGTCCTCGACTTCGGCTCGGGCGCCGGGGATCGCCGCCTCGATGCGTTGGGAGATGTCCTCTGCTGAGGGCATGTACGGCTAGCGTAGAGGATCGCGGCGGGCCTCCCAGGCGCCGCTATACTTTGGAAAGTCTTGAGGCCGCAACGAGGAGCAGAGCGATGATCACGATCAGCGACAAGGGCGCAGAGAAGGTGCGTGAGTTCCTCTCCGCCCAAGAGGCGGATGTGGGCATGGCCGGCCTGCGCGTCGGCGTTCGCGGGGGCGGTTGCTCGGGCTTTCAGTACCAGCTCGCCTTCGACGAGCAGCGCGAGAACGACCTCGTCTTCGAGGACCACGGGCTGAAGCTGCTGGTCGACAACGAGAGCCTGCCGTTCGTGCGGGGTTCGGTGATCGACTACGAGGAGAGCCTGCAGGGCGCCGGGTTCAAGGTCTCCAACCCCAACGTGGTCGCCGCCTGCGGCTGCGGTTCGTCCTTCCGCGTGGCCGAGGAAGAGCAGGTTTCGGCGGTCTGAAGTCGCGCCGGTTGCTCGCGGGCCTGTTGCTGCCCGCGGTCATCTTGGTGGGCTGCGGCAGTTCGCGCAGCACGGGTCACTCCACTGCGCCTCCGACGGCGCCCGCGCTCGCGTCCTCCGAAGGCCGTGGACCGGCGCTCGGGCTGACCGAGGACAACGCCGAACTGCTGTGGAACCCAAGCTCGCCGTCGCGGCCGCGGGACGGCGCTTTCCAGGCCGCGCGTGAGCAGCTGACGGCGATCCATCCGCGCTAC
>DATINR010000172.1:0-8085 GCA_035473995.1 Solirubrobacteraceae bacterium | reverse complement strand
GAGAGCTCATCCGAAGGCTCCCCGCACGTAGTCGCGCGTGCGCGTCGCACGCGGTTCGTCGAACACCTGCGCCGTCGAGCCGTACTCGACGAGGTCGCCCAGGTACATGAACGCCACCTTGTCCGCCACGCGATGGGCCTGTGCGAGGTTGTGCGTGACGACGACCACCGCCAGGTCGCGGCGCAGCTCGCCGATCAACTTCTCGATCGTCGCCGTCGAGATCGGGTCGAGCGCGCTGCACGGCTCGTCCATCAAGAGCACCTCCGGGCGCGGCGCGATCGCGCGGGCGATGCACAGTCGCTGCTGCTGGCCGCCCGAGAGGCGCAGCGCCGGCCGGTCGAGGTCGTCGCCGACCTCCTCGTACAGGCCCGCCCGCTTGAGCGCTTCGATCACCTGCGGTTCCAGCTCGCGCCGGCGCGGCTTCTTGCGCGACTGTTCGCGCAACGCGAAGGCGACGTTGTCGAAGATCGACATCGGGAACGGGTTGGGCTGCTGGAAGACCATCGCCACGCGCGAGCGCAGCCGCGTGTCAGCCATCCCGTGGATGTCCTCGCCGTCGAGCAGCACCTTGCCGGCGCGCGACGCGCTCGGCGTCAGCTCCGTCAGCCGGTTCAGCGTGCGCAAGAGCGTCGTCTTGCCGCATCCCGACGGTCCGATCGGCGCGAGCACCTCGCCCTGGTGGATCGACAGCGAGACCGACTTGACCGCCTTTTTGGCGCCGTAGCCGATGCTCACGTCCTCCAGGCGCAGGCGCTCGGGGCCGGAGGAGTGCGCCGCGCGCACCGCCTCTCGCTCCTGCGGCGGGAGCACCGGCAGCGGCGCACGGTCGAGGACGATCGTGCGCACCGCCGGGACCGCCGGCTCGCTGGGAGCGGGTATCGGCGCGATCGAAGGAGCCTCGCCGGACACCGGCTCGGCGCGCGCCTGCAGCGCCTCGGCGCTCGCCTCATGGGTCTCGGCCTGCTCGGCCGAGGCGAAGCGCGGCTCGCTCCGGCGTGGGTCATCGCTGTCGCTCATCCGCTGCTCAGCGCGCTCGAGCAACATCTCGTCGGGTGTCATGAGGCACCTTTCCCACCAAAGTTGTCCAACACAATCTCCATAGAATCGCTCAGGTTAGCGGGGTTTACGGAAGTTGTAAAGCGCCTGCCGCGGCGCTCAGACGACTGCACCGGCGACCGTCATCCCCGTCGAGTCCGCTTGCGAGCGCCCGATGCGATCGACGATCAGGTTGAGCACGAGCACGAAGATCAGCAGCACGAACGCCGCCGCGTAGGCCTTCTGCGGCGCCGCCCCTTCGCCGGCCGGCGAGTTGTTGTAGACGTAGCTCGTCAACGTCGAGCCCGTGCCGCGCAGCACGCCGAGCCCCGGCACCGAGCCCTGCGGGTCGATCCGCAGCGAGTCTCCGAGCAGCAGCACGATGATCGCCGTGTCGCCGATGATCCGGCTGACGCCGAGCGTCACGCCGGTCGCGATGTTCGAGCGCACGCTCGGCAGCAGCACTCTGCGAATCGTCGCGATCCGCGTCTTGCCCAGCGCGAAGGCCGCCTCGCGCATGTGCGCCGGGACCGCCTGCAAGCCGTCGCGCGTGGCCGTGAACATCGGCGGCAGCGCGATCAGCGACATCATCGCCCCCGCCGCGATGTAGGACTTGCCGAACACGCCCCCTCCGGCCGCCTTGAACGAGAACGGGGCGAAGATGCCGAGTTGGAAGATCGACAGGCCGAACAGCGCGATCACGATGTCAGGCGTTCCCGCGACCATCTCGATCGCCGACTCGACCATCCGCGCGAGCCACGTCGGGCGGCCGTACTCGGCGATCCAGATCGCGCCGCCCACGGCCAGCGGCACCGCCAGCACGATCCCGATCAGCGTGAGTATCCCCGTGCCGATCAGCGCGTCGCGGAAGCCGCCCGAGCCACTCTGGCTGGTGCTGATCGACGGGCGCTGGACGAGCAGTTGCGGGCGCAGGTACTCGATCCCGCGGTAGGCCATGTAGCCGACGATCGCCGCCGCGATCAGGCACAGGCCGATCCCCGCACACCAGGCGAAGCCCAGCGCCAGCCGATCGACCCAGCGCCATTCAAGCGGCGAGGAGCGCCGGCCGCGCCCGCTCTGCATCGGCGGCCCCGGCGGCAGCGTCGGCCGCCACTCGCCGACCGCACTCATCCGCGCACCTGGTACTTACGCAAGGGGAGCTTGATCAGGTAGCCGGCGACCGACAGCACGAACGCGCTGAACAGCAGCAAGAGCGCCCACGCGTACAGCGCCGAGCCGAGCGCCGGGGCACCGATCCCTTCGTGGTAGTCGACGATGCCCGAGGCGAGCGTGCGCAGCGGCTCGAAGAAGAACACGAGGCCGTCGATCGGCTTCGGCGAGAAGGCCTTCGAGCCGGAGACCATCGAGATCATGATCGCCTCGCCCAGCGCCCGCGCGGTGGCGAGCACGGCCGCCGCCACGATCGCCGGGCGCGCCGCGCGCAGCGTGACCGCGAGCATCGCCCGCAGCGGGTTGACGCCGAGCGCGATCGCCCCCTCGCGCCACGAGTTCGGCACCGACACGAGCGCCTCGCAGATCAGCGCCACCATGATCGGCGTGATCATCACTGTCAGGATCAGGACCGTCACCGACAGCCCCGCGCCCGTCAGCTCGACCACGTTCTGCACCGATTCGCGCTGCGCCGTGGAGATCAGGTCGTTGCCGACGAACGGCACCAGCACGAGGATCCCGATCAGGCCGTAGATCACCGACGGCACCGAGGCCAGCAGGCGGATCACCGGGATCGCCACGCGCCGCAGCCGCGCCGGCGCGAGCTCGACGATGAAGATCGAGGAGAAGACCGCGATCGCCAGCGCCAGCACGACCGCCACGACCGTGCTCAGCAGCGTGCCGTAGATCAGCGTCCAAGCGCGCAGGTGATACGCCGACGGCGGCGGGTGCTGCGTCGTGTTCTGCATGTCCGCCAGCTGCCTGCCCAGGTCGCCGCCCGAGCCGAGCCAGGAGAGGCCGTTGTGTTCGAAGATCGGCCACGCGTTGATGCCAACGAACACGACCATCGCGACGACCAGCGCGCAGACCATGAACGACACCGCGCCGAGCGTACGCTCGGCGCGGATGTCGGGCCATGGACGCCTGAGGCGTTCCAGCAACTGTCTCTCCTGTCCCCTCAGGCCCCCGGCACGCCGCTCAGATCGTCAGCCACTGCGTGTTGATGATCTTCGCGGCCGCCGCCGAGCGCTCGATCCAGCCGATGAAGGCCGACGAGGCGCCCGTCGCCTTGCCTTTGGTCACCTCGTAGAAGCGCGCCGTGCCCGAGTAGGTGCCCGCTTTCACGTTCGCGTGGTTGCACGCGACTCCGTTGTAGCCGACCGCGTTGACCGTGCCTTTGTCCGACTGGTAGTTGGACACGAAGCCGATCGAGTTCGGGTCGCTTTCTACCTTCGCGCGCATCAGACCCTCAGACGGTTCTTCCGCGGCTTTCGTCGAGACTTTTTTGCCTTCCAGAAACAGCGTCTGGAAGTTCGTCAGCACGCCCGCCACCGAGGTGCGGCTGATCACGTCGATCGGGCCGCTCGCCGTCGCTCCGGGGACCGCGCTCCAGGCGACCGTTTTACCCGTGAAGATCGAGACGACCTGCGAGCTCGACAGATTTGCCAGCGGGTTCGACTTGCTCGTGATCACGCAGATGCCGTACTTGGCGATCGGGTAGAAGACCAGCCCCGGCGGGTCCGCCGCGATCGGGTCGCGCGAGACGTCGCCGATCGAGACGCGGCCGGCAGCGACGTCGTTGACGCCGATCTGCGCACCGCCCTGGGTGATTTTGAACTTCACTTTTTTCGGGTGCGTCTTTATGTACTTCTGCGCGAGCAGCGAGACCAACGGATAGGAAGCCGTGGCGCCGCTGATCGTGATCGTGGAGAGCGCAGAGGCAGCCGCGGGCGCCGCGACCCCCACGACGCCAGCCACCGCGAAGGCGAGGGAGAGACGGCGGAATCGATTCATTGAGGAGTTGCTCCGTTTCTGGTGCTCGAGGCACGGTTTTGGACGACTGAGGAGCGCGAAGATAGCATAATGTTGATAAATATTGTCGAGATAAGTAGATTTATGGGGAAGCGGTGGCCAGGGCCCCAATGCCCACCCGCCGCAAGCATCGAATGGACAACTCCGAGCAACAACCACAGCCCCTGTCAGGAGCGGCCAGCCGGCCCGAGCGCAGCGACCAGCGCGCGCTGATCGCCGGTGCGCGCTCGCGCCTGCCCTCGCGCCGCGCCGGCCTCGTGCTCGCCGTGGCCATGCTCACGATCGGCGTCGCCGTCGGCGCCGCGATCGGCCCCGCCCCCGCGACATCGCTCGCCCGTGACGGAGACATCGCCCGGAAGCTGCCCGCGCTGATCGCCTCCGTCGCCGCCCGCGGGCACTCGGCGACGGCGGCGCAGCCGGCCGCCACGAGCACGCAAGCGCCGCCGATCATGCCGCAGGCGACACCCGCGGCCAGCTCGACTGCCGCGACCGCGACCAGTGCCCCGGCGCAGGAAGCGACGCAGCCATCATCCGAATCTCAAAAGAAATCCTCCAACACGCAGGGCGAAGCTCCGAGCGCCGGCACCTCCAAATTGCCCCCGATCACGAGCGTCTGGCTGATCGAGCTCTCCGGCAGCTCCTTCAACGAAGCCCTCGCCAACCCCACCGCCGCCCCCTACACGACCGGCGAAGCGATCCCCAAGGGGACGTTCCTCTCGAGCTGGACCGCGCTCAGCGCGAGCGCCTTCGCCGCCGACGCCGCGCTCGCCGAACACCGCGCCACGCTCGGCGGCACGCCGCCCTTGCTGCACACGATCGTCCAGCCCGCCTGCCCCGAAGGCCCTGCCGCCGCCGCGTGCCTACCCGGAACGCCCGCCGGGATCGCGCTCGCCGACGCCTTCCTGAAGGCCACCGTCGCCTCGATCACCCAGAGCACGGCGTACTCCGAACACGGGCTGATCGCCGTCACCTACGCCGCCGTCGCCGACCCCGCCACCGCCGAACTGCCGGCAGGCTCGGCGAGCTCGACGCTCGTCTCCCAGCCGACCGCCGGGGTGCTGCTGCTCTCGCCCTTCGCCAAGGCCGGCGCCAAGCCGGCCACCGCGTTCGACCCGACTTCACCAAAGCAGAGTCTCGAAAAGCTCCTGCACTGACACACCAAAGCGATCCACGTCCCACGACAACGAACGGAGAACCTGTTGCACGCATCACGAACCGCCCACCGAAAGGCCACGCTCTGGCTGGCCGCGATCGTGGGCGTGCTCGCCCTGTCGCTCGCCAGTCCCGCAATGAGCCAGGCCGAAGAATCGAACCCCAACAACTACAACTGCCTCGGCAGCCTCGCCGCCGGGACGCCCGAAGCGGGAAGCGAAGAACAGCAGGTTCAGTACACGTTCTACTGCAACGGTCCGATCACCGGTTTTCAGGTGCAGTCGCAGATTCCCGTGACCGGTGTCTCCAGTCCGCCAGAAGTGATCAACCTCGAAAAAAAACTGGTCGCCGACACTTTCTCCTGCTCCGGCGAACTTCCCGGCTGGGCCGCCAACTGCGTCGGCTCGACCGTCGCCGGCTATGAGAACGTGACCGGGCAGTTCGCCATCGGCACCAAGCTGTGCGCCGAGCCGCGCGTCGACGCGCTGCTGACCGTCGTCTACGCCTACCTCGAAAAAGGCAAAGTCACCCAGGCGATCTCCGGTCCCTACGACCTCGGGCGGCCCAAAGGCTGCAAGCCCGACTTCTACTCGAAGTACAACCGCTTCAACCCCGCGCCGCCGCCTGCCAAGAAGGTGGCGAAGAAGGGCAAGGCCGGTAAGAAGAAGGCTAAGGCACCGAGCAAATCCAAGTCCACCGGCGGGAAGTGAGCGCCGCCACGACGTAATCGGATCTGGATCGAGCCTGGCGGCGCCGCACCGAGCGGCGCCGCCATAGGCTTGCCGGGTGAGCTCGATCCCCGACTCCCCCGCCGGACGCTCGGCGCCGGCCGTCCTGCTGTCGGCCCTGTGCGGCCTCACGCTCGCGCTCGTGCTCGGCGCCTGCGGCTCCTCGGCGAAAAGCTCCTCGACGCACAGCTCCGGCGCCGCCCGCTCGGCGCAGACCGGCGTCGTGGGCAAGGCGCCCGTCGTCCAAGCCGGCGATCGCGGCTGCGCGGCTGCCGTCGCCACCACGATCGGCCAGGTCGGCGCGCGGATCTACGGCTCCGCATCCTCCGGCACCGTCGTCGGCCAGGCCGTCCAGCGCGTGCGGCGCTCCTCCGCGCTCGCCGTCGCTGCCTCCTCCGGCGACCGCGCCGCCACCGAACGCGCGCTGCGCGGGCTGCTCGCCGGGCAGATCGTGCGCATCCAGGTGCTCGTGCACGGCCGTTCGCTCGCGAGTGCCGGCTCCGGTCCCGCGATCGCGCCCGTGCACGGCTCGATCGCCGGCACCGATGCGACGTTCGTGCTCTCCACGCAGGCCGCCGACAGCTACCTGCACGTGACGCGCCAGGTCACCGGCGCCGACGTCGCCCTGCTCTCGGGCTCGAGCGCACCCGGCTCCTCCGCGCGCGTGCTCGCCGCGACGCTTCCCGGCCTGCAGGCGCAGCAGGTCCCCAGCCACGGCAGGCTCGTCTTCCACGGCAAGCGCTACGAGGTCTCCTCGCTCGCCGGCTCCACCTATCCCGCCGGGGGCCTGCGGATCGCACTGCTCGTGCCGAACAGCTCGATCCGCTGCGCGAGCGCCGCCGCCCAGATCCCCGTGCAGACGCTCGGCCAGGTCGGCGAACGGATCTACCAGGAGGAGGCCGGCAGCCCCTACGTGCGCGCCACGCTGCGCCACATCGAAGCCGACCCGGCCTTCCGCCAAGCCGTCGCCGCGCGCGACACCAAAGCGATCCGCGCCGCCATCGTCGGCCTGTTCGGCGCGCACATCCACGTCGTGCGCGTGCGCGCCTACGCCGTCGAACCCGGTGGCGCCCAGCGCTTCCTCTACGACCTCGGCGGGCCCTATGTGCTCGCCCCCGTCCACGGCTCCGTGCACAGCGCCCGCAAGCTCGTCGGGCGCTTCTCCTTCGCGATTCAGGACGACGCCGGCTATCTTCGGCTTGCGCGGCTGTTCACCGGCGCCGAGGTGCTGATGCGCGTCGGCTCGAAGCAGGTGATGGGCTCGCTCGATCCCGGGCCCCGCAGCGTTCCCGACCACGGGAGCGTCCAATACCGCGGAAAGTCATACGAGGCCTACTCGTTCACGGGCGAAGCGTTCCCCTCCGGGCCGCTGCGCATCTCGCTGCTAATCCCCAAGGGCTAGATCACACACCTGCGTCGCGGTCGCGCCGGCAACGCCGCGCGGCGAGCCACGCCCGGCCGAAGCCGCCTACAGCATGCTGTTGGTCATGCGCTCGACCTCGGCGATCGAGGTGAGCCCCTCGCGCACCTTGTCCATGCCGTCGTCGCGCAGGCGGCGCATCCCTTCGCGCACGGCCACCGTCACCATCACGTCGACCGACGCCCGCTCGAGGATCAGCGCGCGGATGTGCTCTGAGACGCTCATCACCTCGTACACGCCCAAGCGTCCGCGGTAGCCCGAGCCGCCGCAGCGCGAGCAGCCGACCGCCTCGAACGGTTCGGCGCCGCCGAGCCCATGCTCGGCGAGCACGCTGTCGGCCACTTTCAACGGCTTCTTGCAGTGCTTGCAGAGCAGGCGCACGAGGCGCTGGGCCACGATGCAGTCGACCGCCGAGGAGACCAGGAACGGCTCGATGCCCATGTCGATCAGGCGACCCAGGCCGCTCGGCGCGTCGCGCGTGTGCAGCGTGCTCAGCACGAGGTGGCCCGTCAGCGCCGCCTCGATCGCGATGTGCGCCGTCTCGCGGTCGCGGATCTCGCCGACCATGATCACGTCCGGGTCGGCGCGCAGCATCGAGCGCAGCCCCACGTCGAACGTCACGCCCGCCTTCGGCGCGATCTGCATCTGCTTGATCCCCGCGATCCGCTGCTCGACGGGGTCCTCGATCGTGAGGATGCTGCGTTCCCCGTCGTTCAGCTCGTGCAGCGCCGCGTACAGCGTCGTCGACTTGCCCGACCCCGTCGGACC
>DATINR010000171.1:0-47462 GCA_035473995.1 Solirubrobacteraceae bacterium | reverse complement strand
GGTGAGCTGGAATTCGGCGAGCTGCTGCGCGTTGTCGAGCCCGTTCTCACCCGAGGGCAGCACGTTGCGAAAGCCGCCGGCGTCGTTGGTCGCGTAGGGCTGCACGGGCGCAGCCGCCAGCGCGGAGCCGGACGTCGCGGCCGCCGGCGCGAGAACGGCAAGCACGGCGACGATCGCCGCCGTGCGAAGAGACGACATACCGCAGCGCCTGCAAAGCCCATCCACCCGACTGCTCCCGCTGTTGCCCATCTGTGCGCCTCCCGCGCTCGGTGTCCATCTGAGCCGCGCTTCCCCTCGACGGCCCGCCGGCACGCCGTCCTCGTTACCCAGACCTACACGTTGTAAACCTGCGGCCCTTTCGCGGACTGGCGCTGCGCCCGCGAGCGCGGTATGTTCGGTCGGCGCGGGGGACGGTCGCAGTTTGTGCGATCGGCGCACAGGGTAAGGAGGGCGCTGTGAGAGGGGTGGGGATGTCTGTGGGGACGGGGGCGCGGTGCGCCCTGGCGACGATCGCTGCCTGCGGGCTGCTGGCAGCGGTGCATCCGGCCGGCGGCGCGAGCGCGGCGAGCTGCGGCGGGTTCGAAAGCCCGTGCTCGGAAGAAACCCAGCAGCAGTTCGGCTACGGCAGCGTGCAGCGAGAAGACACGCCGAACGATCCGAGCTACGACCAAGCCGAGCCCGACACGCAGCAACCGCCCGGCAATCGCTCCTCCAACTTCTACGCCGAGCGCTTCGACCTGTTCGGCTTCCCCTCCGAACTGACGCCGAGCGCGATCTACAAAGTCGGGCCGCACGCCGGCAAATCGATGGTCGCGGGCTTCAACGCCGCGGGGGCATGGAAGGCCGAGCGCGGCCGCGCAGACGCCGTGATCGCGATCCTCGACGACGGCTTCGACTGGGGCGAGCGCGGGCTGCGCGACCAGATCCACCTGAGCACCGGCGAGCTTCCCTACCCCGAGCACGCGAACGGGTCCTCCTGCGGCGCCTACGACTGCGACGGCAACGGCGTTGTGAACGTCGAGGACTACGCAGCCGATCCGCGCGTAAGCCTGTCCTACACCGGTCGCACGGGCCCGTCCGGGCTGATCACCGCGCAGGATCTGCTCCACGCCTTCGGCAACTGCCAGATCGACGGCGCCAGCCACCTGATCGTGCAGTGCCCGGCCGGCGGGCACTTCGACAACGACGGCAACGGCTACGCGAACGACATCGCCGGCTGGAACTTCTTCGACAACACCAACGACCCGACCGACACCTCCAGCTACTTCGCCGCGCACCACCACGGGACCGGGCGCGCCGTCGACGCGGTCGAGCAGGGCAACGACGGGCAGGGGTCGATCGGCGTCTGCCCGCACTGCCAGGTGATGCCGGTGCGCACGTGGGACACGTTCGTCTCCGATGCCAACGACTTCGCGCTGGGCATCACCTACGCGACCGACAACGGCGCGAAGGTGATCGAGGGCGCGAACGGCAGCCTCTACCACTCCGCCTTCGCCGAGCAGGCCTCGCAGTACGCCTACGACCACGGCGTCGTGCAGACCTTCTCGGGCGACGATCTGAACACGGGCGATCACAACTACCCGGCCAACTACGGCCACGCGATGCTGATCCAGGGCACGGTGCCCGACAGCGTCGGCCTCGGCGAAGAATCGAGCCAGTGGGTGCAGGGCCAGAAACTCTGCGGGCTGACCGGCCAGCCGGTGTGCCTCGGCTCCAACGTGCCGGTGGGGACGTTCTTCCGCGGTGCCAACACGACGCAGTACGGCGGCAAGAGCTCGATCGCGATGGAGGGACCGACCGGCTCGGTCAACACGAGCAAGGCCTCGGGCGCGGCCGGCGAGGTCGTCAGCGCCGGCCTCGACCACGGCATCGCGCTGCGCCCCGACGAGACCCGCGAGCTGCTCGAGCAGACCGCCGAGCGCGTGCTCACCGCCAACACCGAAGGCGCCGGCGTGCCCGACCCGGGCGCCGACCCGTCGCTGCCCGGCGACCAGCAGTGGTCGCCGCACTTCGGCTGGGGTCGCGCCGACATCGGCGCGGCGGTCGGAGCGGTCGCCGCTCAGAACATCCCGCCGGAGGCGGCGATCGACTCGCCCGACTGGTATGCGCCGCTGACCGGCTCGAGCGCCGAGATCGAAGGGCTCGCGCGGGCGCGCTTCACGACCGGCAACCAGCTGCACTGGAAGCTGATGTGGGGCGCCGGCGAGACGCCGTCGAGCTGGACGACCGTGCACGAAGGCGACTCCAGCTCCTCGGTCACCGACTTCGGCTCGATCGACCTGAACGCGGTTCGCAGCGCGCTCGCCAGCTACGTAGTGCCTGCGGATGCAGGCGGGCCGACGTTCGCCGCCGGCGCCGCCAATCCGTTTGAAAAGCAGTTCACCGTTCAGCTGGAGGTCAGCGGGCCGGGAGTCGCGATGACCGGCATCGACCGCCGCGTGTTCACGACCTTCACCGATCCGACGCTCAAGCCCGGTTACCCGAAGCGACTCGGATCGGGCGGCGAGGCGCCGACGCGCTACGCCGACCTGAACGGCGACAACGTTCAGGAGCTGATCGTCCCCACGGAGGACGGCAAGGTGCATGCGTATGAGCCGGGCGGCAGCGAGCTGAAAGGCTGGCCGGTGCAGACCGAAGTTCAGCAGTCGGCGCTCGATCACTCCGGCGCGCCGGCGCTGGCGGCGCTCGGCCTGCCGCACGAGCCGCCTCGCGGGCCGGTGATCGCCGACCTCGCGGGCAACGGCAGCGTCGACGTGATCACGGCCGCCGGCACGCACGTGTATGCGTGGCACGCAAACGGCAAGCCGGTGGCGCACTTTCCGGTGTCCTCGAACCCTGCGTTCTGCGCGCCGGCGCTGGAGAACGACAACAGCCATCCCAAGTGCGGCTTCCTCGCCACCCCGGCGATCGCGCACCTGGAAGGCTTCGCGAAGAAGCCCGACATCGTCGAGCCGAGCCTCGACGGGCATCTCTACGCGTGGAAGACCAACGGCGCGCCCGTCAAAGGCTACCCAGTGGCGCTCGTCGATCCGGTCGAAGCGGCCGCCGGCAAAGCGATGGTCGCCGAGTCGATCAACGAGCCGGCGATCGGCGACCTCACCGGCTCCGGCCACGACGACGTGGTCGTGGCCGGCAACGAGGTCTACGGCGCCGTCAGCAACAGCGGCGACGTCAGCTTCGCCGGCGTCACCTCGGCGGCGGCGGGCACCAGCGGGCGCCTGTATGCGATCGACGGGGCGAGCGGCAAGCTGCTGCCCGGCTGGCCGGTGGCGATGCCGGGCATCATTCAGGACACGCTGCCGTTCATCGGTCCGGGCCAGGATGCCGCGATCGCCAAGATCGGCGGGCAGACGGTGATCGTCGCCTCCGCCACCGGCGGCTCGCTCGAGGAGCTGAGCCCGGCAGGAGCGGTCGTGCGCACGATCCAGCAGGTGGGCTCGCAGGCGTTCGGCGCAGCGTCGAACGCGACCGACCGCTCGGGCGCGATCAACCTGTTCGAGTCGGCCTCGGTCGGCGATCTGCTCGGCACCGGCACGCCGGACGTCGTCAAGTACGAGCTGTCGCTCAGCCAGGCGGCGAACCTGCTGCTGGTCGGGCAGAACTTCCCCTACAACCACCTGATCGGCGCCTTCGACGGGACGACCGGCGTGACGTTGCCGGCCTTCCCGACGGTCACCGACGACTACCAGTTGCTGTCGGCCAACAACGTCGCGAAAGTCGATCCGACGCTGCCGACGAGTCAGGTCGTGGGCGGCACCGGGCTGGGGCTGCTGCACGCCTACGACGGCGCGACCGGCAAAGACGTCAGCGGCTTTCCCAAGCAGACGGGCGGCTGGCTGTATGCGCCGCCGGCCCTGGCGCAGGACGGACGCATGGCGGACTTGACGCGCGAGGGCTACCTGTTCGAGTGGCAGACGCAGGCGCCGGCGTGCCAGCCGCAGTGGCCGAGCTTCCGCCACGACCAGCAGGACAGCGGCAACTACGACCACGACGGAACGCCCCCGAACGCACCTGCCAATGCGAGCCTGACGGCGCTCGGCGGCGGCAAATACCGGCTCGCGTTCACGGCTCCGGGCGACGACGGTTCCTGCGGCACGCCGGCGTCCTACCTCACGCGCGTGAACGGCAAACCGGCCTCGCTGGGGCTCGGCTCGCCGGCTGCGGGCGGCAGCCCCTTCAGCGCCGAAGTGACGCTGCCGGCGGGGACGCGCTCGGTGTCGATCCAGGCGATCGACGGGGCGGGCAACTTCGGGCCGAAGGCGACGGTGCGCGTGCGCTGAGGGCGTTCACGAGGGCTCGGGCGGCTCGCCGTCTTCGTCGAGCAGGCGGCGCTGCATCCAGGCGACGTCGTGCCAGCCGCCGAGCTTGTAGCCGATCCGCCGGTAGGCGCCGACCGGCTCGAAGCCGAGCGCCTCGTGCAAGCCGACGCTGGCCTCGTTGGGCAGCGTCATGCCGGCGATCGCGATGCGAAAGCCGCGCTCGCGCAGGCGCGCGAGCAGCGCCTCGTACAGCGCCCTGCCCCCGCCGGTGCGGCGGCGGCCGGTCTCCAGGTAGACGCTGACTTCGCACGCCCAGCGATAGGCCGGGCGCGCGTGGAAGCGCCCCCCGTAGGCGTAGCCGACGACACGACCCTCGTCTTCGAGCACGAGCCAGGCGTAGCTGCTCGATGCGGTCTCGATGCGTGCGGCCATCTCGTCCTCCGACGGCGGCTCGGTCTCGAACGTGATCGCCGTGCCGGTCACGTAGGGCGCGTAGATCGCCGCGCACGCCGCGGCGTCTGACGGGCGCGCGTCGCGCACCACCGCCCCCTGCTCCCGTTGGCGCGCCGGTGAAGCCACGCCGCCCTATTCGCCGGCCGACTCGAGCCGGGCCTGCGTGTTGACGTCGAGCTGCCCGTCGAAGTAGCGCGCGAGCACGACGTGGAACACCGAGTCCTCGGAGCAGACGCGGGCGAACAGCGTCATCGACGAGCGCAGCTTGGTCGCGTCGGTCACGCCGAACACGTCCTGCGCGCTGGCCTCGCGCAACTCCACGAGGATCCGCGCGCACTCGACGAGCCGTGCGCCGAGCACGGGGTGCTCGAGGTAGGCGCGCGCCTCCGCGAGCGAGGAGATCGCGTAGTGCTGGGACATCGGGCTGCGGCCAAGCCCCTGAAGCTGCGGGAAGACGAACCACATCCAGTGGCTGCGCTTGCGCCCGGCGCGCAGCTCGAGCACGGCGCGCTCGTACGTCCCCGACTCGGCCTGGGCGAGCTCGAAGCGACTCAGCGAAAAGGGATCGCTCACGCTGCGAACGTTACGCAACCCGGGGCAGGGTAGACTCGGGGCATGCCCCTCACGGTCGCTACGGCGCTGGAGGTCGGATGAAGCTCACGCTCACAGCGGTGCTCGCCGCGGTGGCGGCACTGGTGATCGCCAACATGATCGGCACGGCCGTGGCGGAAGCGCCCACGACGACGACGCTGCGCACGGTCAGCGTCGAGGGCATCGGCACGCAGCCGATCGCGCAGAACGCGGACGCCGCGACCGCCACGGGCGTCTACCGCCAGGCGATGGCCGCCGCCGTGCTCGACGGCCAGTCGAAGGCCGAATTCCTCACGGGCAAGGTCGGCGCCACGCTCGGCGCGGCGCAGACGGTGACCGAGGACGGCGGCGGAATCGAATGCAGCTCGGGCGGCGAAGAAGGGTGGGAATCCTACAAAGGCGAAGAACCCGACTTCGGCAGCGCGCGCAACGCGGGCCAGGTGCTCTCCTCCACGGCCGCGCCGCCCGCAGCGAGCTCACCGTCGAGCGCGGTCAAGCGCACCTCGGCCAAACGCCACCGCAAGCACAAGCGCCCGGTCGCGAAGAAGGCGACGGCGGCGGGCTGCAAGCTGACGGCGCAGGTCTCGCTCGCCTACATCATGGGCTGAGCCCGGCCCGCGGGTCCGCGGGCTGAGGTCGTCTAGGGAGCGGGCGTGATCGGCAGCAGCACGTTGGACTGGTGCTGGGCGTCGTGCAGCACGGTCAGCGTGCCGCCCAGCTCCTGGCCGAGGCTCGGCAACGGCGTCAGCGTCGTGAACGTGTTGGCGGTGCCGATCGTCAGCCGCAGCCTGTTGCCGGGCTTGACGATCGCCGAGGTCGGGTAGATCTCGACGTTGTATTCGGTCGCTTCGTTGGGCGTGACGGCGTGCTGGCTTTCCTTGGTGAAGGGATGCCATGGCCGGATCATCACGCCTTTGGGTCCGTACGTCGAAAGCGCCGGGTCGACCTCGCGCTGGCTGGCGAGCAGGAAGCCGGCGGTGATCTGGTTGGAGGCGCCCGATGGTTCAACTTCGCTCAGCACGGCGATCAGCGTTGCGTCGGTCGTGCTCAGCTGCGCCCACACGTTCGCGGTGATCTGCCCGGTGATCTTCGTGGCGGTCTGCATCGGCGCGGTCGTATAGGTCAGCGACGTCGCCTCGTAGGTCTGGTTGTTTGTGTCGCAGAACGGGTTGGAAGCGGCGCCGGCCGTCCACTGCGCGGTCATCCGCGAGCACGGGCTCGAGGCGGGCAGCAGCGGCTCGGCGTCGCCGGCTTGAGCGGGCGGCGGGGTGGCGCTCGCGAGCGAGCCGTCGTGCAGCGAGACCGGCGAGGAGCCGGAGGCCGCGCCGTTCAGATACATCCGCTGGTACTTGGTCTTGGGCAGCGGGAAGCGTTTGAAGTGTTCCCAGCGTTCGCCGTTGATCGAGTACAGGTTCACCTTCGGCGTTTCCTGCACGCCGTTTTCTTCTTTCAGGAGCCAGTGGCCGAACCACTCCTGCTTGAGGTTCGGGTCTTCCAGCGCCGGGCCTTCGGTCACGTGGTAGTGCGGCGACATGATCAGCACGCGATCGCGCGAGTGCTTCAGCGTTTCCCACAGCAGCGGCTCGCCGCGCTGGAACAGGTCCCACCAGCCGCCCTGGATCACGACGGGCACGGTGATCTGCGAGGCGCGCACGACCGGTGAGCGCAGCCGGTAGAAGGGCCCGTCGTAGGCTGCTTCTTCGCCGAGCGTCGCGCCGAGCAGCTTGCCGACGCTGAATTCGGCGTTGCCGAAGAGGTGTTCGAGATAGATCGTCGCCGCTTCCTGCGGGTTGGCGCTGAGCGAGGACGGCGGCAGGTCGGACAGGCCGGTCACGAGGCCGAGCCACAGCGGCATGAAGCCCGAGTCGAGCGCCCCGCCCTGGAAGGTCACGTCGCGGTAGGCGTCGGCCATCGGGATGTCCGCCCACACGGCCCGCACGGCGCGCGGCTTGCCTTCGGCGATGCGCGCGACGTCGGCCTCGGCGATCAGCAGCGAGGTGATGCCCATGTAGGACTCGCCGGTCGTCGCGACGCCCCGACTCGACCACGGCTGCGCCTGGATCCAGTCGTGCACCTCCTTGTAGTCGTCCTGCGTGCGCTGGCCCCACGATTCCCACTTGCCGCCGCTGGCGCCGGTGCCGCGATCGTCGAGCACCATCACGGCAAGGCCTTTTTCGGTCAGTCCCGGATCGGCGCTGGAGATCCCCTGCGAGCCGCTGCAGTCCTGCCCGGTCGGGTTGGCGGCGTCCTTGTTGTAGCCCGTCGCGGTCAGCACCGTCGGATAGCGGCCGCTGCTCGAGGGCAGGTAGACGTTCGCGCGCAGCACCGTGCCGTCGCTCATCGTGATCGGCACGTTGCACATGCTCACGGTGGCTTGCGCGTCGGCGGCCGCGAACGCCGCGAGCAGCAGCGCAAACCCGACTGCTGCGCGCGCCATCCGCGTCACCCGCCTGCTCACCCGCTCCCTCTCCCGCACGCCCGCTTGCTACCCCGCGCGCGGGCTTCGCAAACAAGACGGTGTCGAGCAGTCAGTCCCGGAGATCGCCAAACGCGACGCGCGGCGCGGCGCGGCGCGGCGCGGCGCGGCGCGGATCAACCGTGACCGAAGCGCACGGCTGGCAGCACCCGGCGAGCCCAGCGCGGCAGGTACCACGCGCGCCTGCCCATCAGGCGCAGCAGCACGGGCAACAGCAGCAGCCGGATCAGCGCGGCGTCGAGCAGCACGGCGACGCCGAGGATGATGCCCATCTCCTTCGGCGGCAGCGGTCCGGACAAGGCGAAGGTGAAGAACACGGCGACCATCACGGCGCCGGCCGCGAAGATCACGCGTCCGGAGTGCGCGACGGCGCCGACCATCGCCTCCCGCGCATCGCCGGTGCGATCCCAGTGCTCCTTGGCGGAGGACAGCAGGAACATCGTGTAGTCCATCGAGATCGCGAAGATCATGGCGAAGAAGAACACGGGTCCCCACGCGTCGAGGAAGCCCTGGGACTGGAAGCCGAGCAGCGAGTGCAGCGCGCCGTCCTGGAAGATCCACTTGGCCACGCCGAAGGCGGCGCCGGTGGCGAGCAGGTTGGTGAGCACGCCGGCGGCGGCGAGCAGCGGCGCCTGCAGGGCGAACAGCAGGAGCAGGAAGCCGAGTCCGAGCACGACGCCGATCACGAGCGGCGTCTTGGCCGAGAGCACGTGCTGCAGGTCGTGGTTTTCGGCGACGGCGCCGCCGAGCACGGTCCCGCTCGGCATGCGCGTGCGCAGCCTCTCGATCGTCGCGCCGACGGCCGGGTTGGAGGGGTCCTGGCGCGGGATCGCCGTGACGAGCGAGCGCCCGCCGCCACCGGGCTGGACGGGCAGCACCTGCGCGACGCCCGGATCGCGCCGGGCGATCTGCGCGACGTTCGCGGCCTGGGCGTTGGTGGTCACGAGCTGCAGGGGGCCGGTCGCACCGGGGCCCATCGCGGCCTTGACCTGTTCGTAGCCGACACGCGAGGAGTCGCCCGGCGGGACGACCTTGATCGATGGCATCGAGGTCTTCAGCGCGAGCACGGGCAGCGCGAGCGCGACGAGCAGCACGAGGGCGAGCAGCCCGTAGCCGAAGGGACGCCGCCACAGCCGCTCGCCCCACGCGGCGAAGCGCGGCGAGCGATGCTCGCCGGAGTGCGCCCACGGCAGCGCGAGCCTGTCGACCCTCGGGCCGAGCTTGGCGAGCACGGCGGGCAGCAGCGTGAGCGTCGCGGCGAGCACGAAGACCACGGCGAGCATGATCCCGAGGCTCATGCTGCGGAAGGCGGGGCTCGGCACGAGCATCACGGCGGTCAGCGAGATCAGCACGGTCAGGCCGCTGAACAGCACGGCCTTGCCGGCCGTGTCCATCGTCACGGCGGCCGCCTCGACCGGACTGAGCTTCTCGCCGAAGAAGGCGCCGCGGAAGCGCATCACGATGAACAGCGCGTAGTCGATGCCGAGCGCGAGCGCGAACATCAGTGCGAAGTTCATCGCCCAGATCGAGATCGGCATGACCAGCGTGCCGAGATAGAGCGAGCCTGCGGCGGCGAGCAGGCCGAGCATCGTCAGCATCAGCGGCAGGCCGGCGGCGACGAGCGAGCCGAAGGCGAGCAGCATGATGGCGAGCGTGACCGGCCATGAGATCACCTCGGACTTGAGCATGGCCGAGCGGTTGGCGGCGTTGAAGTCCGACCACATGCCGGCGGCGCCGCTGAGGCTCACGCGCACGGCGCCTGTCGAGAGCCCGTGCAGCGTGCCCTTGAGGTTGTCGGCTGCGGCGACCATCCGGTTGGGGTCGCGCGCGGCGCCGGCCTGCACGATCGCGGTGTGGCCGTCGGGCGAGATCGAGAGCCCGGGCGCCGGCGCGACGACGGTGCGCACGGCGCCGTTGGCGCGCAGCGTTCGCTCGACGCGCGCGATCACGGACTTGAATGCCGGGCTGCCGGCGGTCTGCGTCGGCGAGTAGAGCACGGTCATCAGGCCGTAGCTGCCGAGGCCGGCGAAGTCGCGCTGGATCAGCTGACGCGCCTGCGTGGACTGCGAGTCGCTCGCTTCCCAGCCGGCGCCCGACAGCGCCTTCTCGACTTTGGGTGCGAAGAAGCCGAGCACGAGGGCGACGAGCGCCCAGCCGATCAGCACGGTGCGCAGGTGCGTGGCGGTGTAGCGCCCGAGACGGCCGATCGGTCCCACCGGGGCGCCTGGCGATCGTGAGGGGCCGGGCGCGGGCGCGGGCGGCTCGGCGGCGGGTGCGGGCCGCGCCGCGGTGGCGCTCATCGGCCGGCTTCCGCGCGCGGGTAGAGCACGGAGCGCAGCGAGAACACCCGCCCGAGGATCAGCGAGGCGGGGCAGGCACCGAACAGCACGTACAGCCACTGGTTGACGCCGACGAAGCCGGTCAGGAACAGGAACCACGGCGAGACGAGCGCGACGAGCGCGACTGACAGCAGCGTGACGCTTCCGGCGAGCGCGAACAGCACGCGCTCGAGCGGCCAGCGCGAGGATCGGCCGGTGCCCTCGTCTGTGGGGCGTGAACATACGGCGGCGCTCATCGGCCGGCTCCTCCCGGTAGCAGTGCGTCGAGCTCGTCCAGCTGGCGGCGGATGCCGCCGCAGATCTGCTCGCAAAGGTCGAACACGCCCTCCTCGGCGACGGCGTACAGCGAGAAGTTGCCCTCCTTGCGGCGGCTCACCATGCCGCTGCGCAGCAGCACGCCGAGGTGCTTGGAGACGTTCTGCTGCGAGGAGTCGGTCGCCTGCTGCAGCTCCTGCACGGTGGCCGGACCCTCGCGCAACGCGTCGAGCAGCCGGATGCGCATCGGCTCGCCGAGGATGCGAAAGCGCTCGGCGATCGCGTCGGCGAGCTGCGCCGGAAGCGGGTGCGGAATCGGAGCATCGCTCATGTTCACCACGATAGCACAACTACATAGTTGTTTGCTACTGTCGTTGTATGAGCAGTTGCTACGGATCGGATGGCGTAGTGGAGACGGATGGGCGGGGCGGCTCGGGTGGGCACGATGGAGCTGCCGATCCCCACATTCATTTTTTGAGATGAGAGACGACCGCCGATGAGCATGACCGCGACAGCACGCCACACGGGCACCGGCCTCGAGCACGAGATAGACGTCAACGGCCGCCACACGATCGTCACCGACGAGCCCGAGCGCCTCGGCGGCAGCGATCGGGGTCCGGCGCCGCACGAGCTGCTGCCGGCGACGCTCGCCTCGTGCATCGCGACGATGATCGCCATGTACGCGCACAACCGCGGCTGGCAGATCGGCGAGACGGGCGTCGACGTCGACTACGACCCCGAGTGCGTGCCGCGCCTGTTCACGATCGAGATACGGCTTCCCGACGGGCTGACGGCCGACCAGCGCCAAAGGCTCGAACGCGTCGGGCGAACCTGTCCGGTGCGCCGCGCGCTGGAAGGCGGCTTCGCCTTCGACGAGCGGGTCCTCGTCGGCGGCGGCGACCGGCGCGAGCCGGGTGCCGCTCCTCACGCGGCCTGAGCGCGCAGCGAGCGCACGCGCTCGGAGAAGATCCGCCAGCGACGCTCGTTCTCGTGCACGAGCGTCGCCGACTCGCTCAGCAGATCGGCGGCGCGATCGAGCAGCTCGGAGCTCGAGTAGAGATAGGCGACGCTCTCGCGCGCGCCGCGCAGGTCGGCGCGCAGCGCCTCGGGTGTGAGCTCGACCCGCTCGAGCAGCTCGAGCGCACGTCGCAGCAGCCGCGCGATCAGCGACTGCAAGCCCGCGGACTGCCAGTCGTTGGCGATGATCCGGTGGCGCTCGCCGAGCAGGTCCGCGATCGCGGGGAACTCGACGAGCGTGCCGGCGACCTGCCAGGACAGCTCCATCGCGCGCGCCAGCCACACACCGGTCTGCTCGGTGTCGGCCGCGATCCCCTCGAGCTCGCGCTTCAGCCGCGCGATCTCGGCCGGTTCCGGCTCTCCCTCCATGAACAGGATGCCGCTCTCGGCGACCAGTCCGGGGGCGTTGAGGTCCTCGGCTCCGGCGAAGGGGTTGGCGATCGGATGCTCGCTGGGAGCGACCTCGCTCCAGCGCGCCGCGAGCGCCTTCAGCGCGCGTGAGCTCGACTGCACGTCCCGCGCTCCGCGAAGCGGCGCCTGCGAGTAGAACTTCTCGTGCTCGCGATGGAACCGCGAGAGGTTCTCCAGCGTCGCGAGCAGTGCATCGGGAGGCGCCCCGTGTGCCGTGGTGGCGGACATCGGCTAGACGCGGCCGTCGGGCTCGGCCGATGACGGCTCGACTGAGCCGGCGCGCGAGCGGCGCTCGGCGTCCTCGCGCGCGACCTCGAGCAGCCCGGCGACGAGCAGGTGTGCGCCTGAGCCGACGCCGAAGGTCCAGTAGCGGCGGAACCATCTGCGCGCGTGCTCGTCGGTCGTGGCCGTGCGCATCAGGCCCGAGAGCAGCGTGCGCCGCTCGCCGAGCGGGCGCACCGAGAGCGAGTACACGGTCTTGGCGTAGCCGGGCTCGTCGAACGCCTCGAAGCCGTCCCGGTCGACCTCGGCGTACTCGATCACGGGTCGCCAGAAGCGGCCGACGAGGCCGAGCGCGATCTCCTCGCAGGCGCGCTCGCCGAGCAGCGTCCAGCCGCCGTCGCCGAGCGGCATGCCGGCGATCTCGTGCAGCGTCATCGGCTGCCGCGGAGCGACCGGAAGGTGGCCGTCGAGCACCTGCGAGACGACGTCGGGCAGCGCGCGCAGCGCGCCGAGCAGGGACACCAGCGGCTTGCGCCTGCCCACCTCGATCAGGTCGACCGCCAGCAGCGCCCGCCAGGTCGTCTCGAGATCCGCCTCGACGACGACCGCCACGGCGTCGGAGACGTCGTAGGCGGGAAGGAACTGCTCGACGAAGGTTGTCTCGGCCTCTGTCACGGGCGCATACATCGGCCCAGCCTGCCCGCGGGCCGGCGGCTCGATATCCGTCGGACGCCACATGATCGCGTGGAGAAGTACGTAGCCGCCCCGCGCACGACGTGCCGGGTGAGCGAATTGTGGTTTTGCCGCAGCAGGCGCAGGGACTGCTGCGGATACGCGTGGGCGCGAACGCAGAGATCGTTCGCGCCATGAGCTACACCAACGAATCCCCCCCACCCTCCGCACCCGCCGTCGCGGTCAGCGCGCTCGAGAAGGTCTACGGCAGCGGCGCGGCGGCCACGACCGCGCTGGACCACGTCGACCTGTCGCTGAGCGACGGCGAGTTCGTCGCGATCATGGGACCGTCGGGCTCGGGCAAGAGCACGCTGCTGCACATCGTCGGCGCGCTGGAGTCGCCGTCGGGCGGCCACGTCGAGGTCGCCGGCCGGCGCCTGGACGGGATGAGCGAGCACGAGCTGACGCTGTTGCGGCGCGACCACATCGGCTTCGTCTTCCAGTTCTTCAACCTGCTGCCGTCGCTCAGCGCGATCGAGAACGTGCTGCTGCCGGCGTTGATCGCGCGCCGTCTCGACGAGCGAACCCGCGAGCGTGCGCAAGGTCTGCTCGCGCGCGTGGGGCTGGGCGAGCGGGCTGCACATCTGCCGAGCGAGCTCTCCGGCGGCGAGCAGCAACGCGTCTCGATCGCCCGCGCGATGCTGATGTCGCCGGAGCTGCTGCTCGCGGACGAGCCCACGGGCAACCTCGATTCGCGCGCCGGCGGACAGGTGCTTCACCTGCTGCGCGAGCTCAACCGCGACGAAGGCCGCACGGTCGTGATGGTGACCCACGACCCTTCGGCTGCGGCGATCGCCGACCGCGTCGTGTTCCTGCGCGACGGGCGCGTCGCCGGTGAGGTGCCCGGCGGCGACACGCACAGCGTGATCGAGTTCTTCGCCACGCTCGAGACGCCGCTCGAGGACGAGCTCTCGATCGTCGGCGGAACCGCGGTCGAGCTCAGGCCGGCGTAGGGACCGGGAGTGATCGCCTCCTTCAACGGCGTCGCGCTGCGCGGGATGCGCACGCACAAGCTGCGCTCGGTGCTGACCGGGCTCGGCGTCGTGCTCGGCGTCGGCATGGTCTTCGCCGTGCTCGTGCTCGTCGGCACGATCCACCAGACGTTCACGCAGTTGATCGACTCGGCCTACGGGACGCGCAGCCTGATCGTGTCGCCGAGGGGCGGCGGAACGGTCTCCCGGCAGGCGCTCGCGACGATCCGCTCGACGCCGGGCGTGAAGAGCACCGGGCAGTCGATCGGCGGCAGCTTCATCCGCCTGGACGGGCGCGGGCGCCCGATCCACGGGAGCGCCGGGATCATGTGGATGGCGGGCTTCAACAGCGGCGAATCGCCCTACGACTTCCAGATGCTCAGCGGGCGTCCTATGCGCTCCGGCCCTGAGGTCGTGCTCGAGAAGAACTGGGCGCGCGAACACCACCTGCGAGTCGGGGACGTGGTGAGGGCGGCGGCCTCGCCGACGGGGACCGTCTCGCTTCACGTCGTGGGGATCTTCGGCCTGAGCTCGGGGCTCGGCTTCGGCGGGCAGGGCCTGGCAGGGCTGCCGCTGCCGTACGCGCGCCACGTGATGAACCAGCCGCACGGATGGATGGACGTCAGCATCACGACGACGAGCAAAGACGAGTCCACGGTCGAATCGGTCAGACGACGGCTGCAGCGGGAGCTGGGCAACGGCGTGCGCGTGCAGTCGCCGAGCGGCCTGGAGGATCAGGCGACCTCACAGCTGAAGGCGCTGAACATCGTCCTCTACTTCTTCTCGGGCGTGGCGCTGTTCGTGGGCGGCTTCTTGATCCTCAACAGCTTCAACATGACCGTGCTTCAGCGGATTCGCGAGATCGGCACGCTGCGAACGCTCGGCGCGACGCGGCGGATGATCGTCGGCAGCGTGCTGCTCGAGGCGGTGCTGGTCGGTGCCGCCGGCACGGTTCTCGGCCTGGGCCTCGGCTTCGTCTTGGCCCACGGTCTCGTCGCCGCGATGCGTGGCCTGGGCATGCCCGTGAGCGGCGTCTCGATCGGAGCGAGCTCGGCGATCGTGGCGGTCGTGCTCGGTCTCACCGTGACCGTGGCGGGCGCGCTGCGCCCGGCCCGGCGTGCGGGACGGCTCGAGCCGATCCGCGCGGTGCTCGGCGACGCCGGCGCGCGGGAGCGCCCGGACTGGCGGCGGGCGGCGATCGGGCTCGCGCTGTTCGCGCCGGGGTGCATCTTCGGCGGCCGCTTCTGGATGGGCGGCGGCAGCGGCGGCTCGACCCTCTCGGCGATGCTCGGCATCGGCATGACGCTCGCCCTGTTCGCCGGCATCGTGCTAGCGGCCCCGTTCCTGATCATGCCGGTGCTGCGCCTTTTGGCGGCGCCGCTTCGGCGGATCTCACCGACGGGCGGGCGCCTCGCGTTCGACTCGGCCTCGGGCAACCCGCTGCGCACGGCGGCGACGGCGGCGGCGCTGACGATCGGCCTCTCGGTGTTCGTCGTCAACAGCGTCTTCTCGGCGAGCTTCCTCGGCACCGTGCGCGATCAGGTCGACCGCAGCTTCGCGCGCGACTTCACCGTGCAGTCGATCGGCGGCGGGGTCGAGACCGGCGAAGCCTTCCAGCTGGCGCCGAGCGTGGCAGATGAGATCGGGCGGCTCCCGGGCGCGCGGGTCGTCTCGTCGCTGCGCACGCGCCTGGTCGAACTCCCCGGAACGCACGGGGCGAGCAACGGGCTCGCGATCGGGATCGAGCCGCGCACGTTCGGCGCGGTCGACAAGAGCGAATACAGCGGCGCGAGCGCGCGGGCGGCGCTCGCCGGCGTGGCCCGCGGCGGCGCGATCCTGGGCGCGGCGCTGGCGAGTGCGGATGACCTTCATGTCGGCAGCACGATCACGCTGCGCGGCGCGGCCGGCACCGTGCGCGCACCGGTCGTCGCCCTGCTGCACTCGGTGACGCTCGGCACCGGCTTGACGGTCGAGCTCTCGCAGGCCACGCAAGAGGCGATCTACGGGCCGATGAACGACACGCAGGTGTTCGTCAAGGCTCAGCCCGGCCAGGCGAAGGCGCTCGAAGCCCGCACCCAGGCGCTGCTCGAACGCCGCTATCCGAACCTCGAAATGCTCTCGAGCGTCGACCTCAAGCATCACATCCAGCATCAGATGGATCAGCAGTTCGGTCTGTTCAACGCGATCATCTTCGTCGCCGTGCTCGTCAGCCTGCTCGGCGTGATCAACACGCTGGCGATGTCGGTGCTCGAGCGCACGCGCGACATCGGCGTGCTGCGCGCACTCGGCTCTTCGCGCTGGCTGGTGCGCAGCAGCCTGCTCGACGAGAGCCTCTTGATCACGCTCGCGGGTGCGATCGTCGGCGTCGCCGCCGGGCTGGTGATCGGCGTGGCGTGGATCGCGGGGCTCGGCGATCTGATCCCCGGGATCAGCTTCCGCTTCCCGCTCGGCGCCACGCTGCTCGTCGCCGCGGTCGCCGTGATCCTCGGCTCGCTGGCTGCGGTCCTGCCGGCGCGTCGCGCAGCCCGCATCGACGTGATCCGCGCGTTGACCTACGAGTAGGGATACGGTGAGTCGATGTCGGTGAGCGCGGGTCCCGCAGGGAAGGTGCTGCTCGTCGAGGACGAGCAGTCGATCGCCCAGCCGTTCGCCCAGGCGCTCGAGCGCAATGGCTTCTCCCCGACGATCGCCGGGACGGCGAGCGACGCGCTGCGCCTGGCGCAGGAGATCGAGCCGGACGTGGTGCTGCTCGACCTGACGCTGCCCGACGGCGACGGGCGCGACGTGTGCCGCGAGCTGCGCAAGAGCTCGGACGTGCCGATCATCATGCTGACGGCGCGCGGCACGGTCACCGATCGCGTCGTCGGGCTGGAGATGGGCGCCGACGACTACGTCGTCAAGCCGTTCGCCGTCGGCGAGGTGATCTCGCGCATTCGCGCAGTGCTGCGACGCACGCGAGTCGCTCAGGACGCGGGGCGTCCCGCGACTGCCGTGGCCGTGCTCGAGGTCGGCGACCTGCGCCTCGATCCCGGCTCGCGGCGCGCCTGGCGTGCCGGCGAGGAGCTGGCGCTGACGCGCAAGGAGTTCGACCTGCTCGCGCGGCTCGCGCGCGACGCCGGACGGGTCGTCTCGCGTGAGACGCTGATGTCTGACGTGTGGGACGAGAACTGGTTCGGCTCGACGAAGACGCTCGACGTGCACATCGCCGGCCTTCGCCGCAAGCTCGGCGAGGAGCCGAACCGGCCGCGCTACATCGAAACGGTGCGCGGCGTCGGCTTCCGCTGCGGCGCGGCGGACGGGAAGCAAGCGTCCTAAGGCTGTCGTGCGTCTGAGAACCGGCCTGCTGGCGGCGCTCGCCTACGTCCTGCTGCTGGCGATCGTCGCGCTCGGCGTCCCGCTCGCCTCGTCGCTGAGCGCGCGCGTCAACGACGAGGTGCGCTCGCAGGCGCAGAGCCAGGCCGACCTGGTCGCGGCCACCGCGGCGGACCTGCTCGCGCCGGCGCGGCGCAACGAGCTCGCGGTGCTCGCGAACACGTCGGCCGCCGCGGTGCGTGGACGCGTGCTCGTCGTCGACCGCACCGGCGTCGTGCTCGCGGACAGCGCCGTGCCCGCCGAGCTCGGCGCCGGCTACGCCGGCCGCCCGGAGATCGCGAGCGCGCTGCGCGGGCGCCCGGTGCAGACGCAGCGCTCGAGCCGCACGCTCGGCGAGCAGATCCTCGCGACGGCCGTGCCGATCATCCGCAACGGAACGACCGTTGGGGCGGTGCGCGTCACGCAGAGCGTCGCCGCGGTGCACGCCGCGGTCGGCCGCGTGGAGCTGGGCCTGGCGCTCGTCGGCGCGATCGTGCTCGCGCTCGGGCTCGCCGTCGGGGCCGTGCTCGCGCGGCAGATCGCGCAGCCGCTGGCGCACCTCGAGCAGGTCGCCGAGCAGCTGGCCGAAGGGGACCTGCACGCGCGCGCCGCGATCGAGGGCAGCCGCGAGCAGCGCTCGCTCGGCGCGAGCTTCAACGAGATGGCCGACCGCGTCGAGCGCCTGCTGGCTTCCCAGCGCGCGTTCGTGGCCGACGCCTCCCACCAGCTGCGCACGCCGCTGACCGGCCTGCGCCTGCGCATCGAGGAGGCCCGCGCGGCCGGCGTCAACACGACGGCGTCACGCGAACTGGACGCCGGCGCGGCCGAGCTCGACCGGCTGGCGCAGATCCTCGAGGAGCTGCTCGTGCTGAGCCGCGCCGGCGAGCGCGAGCAGCCCGGCGAGCGCGTCGACCTCGGCGCGACGGTGCAGCGCGCCGCCGATCGCTGGGGCGCGGCGGCCGCGGCGCGCGAGATCGAGCTGGAGGTGCGCAGCGGGACCGGCGACGCGACATGGTGCGCCCCGGCGGACGCCGACCGGGCACTCGACGTGCTGCTCGAGAACGCGGTGCACTACGCCCCGCGCGGATCGCGCATCACGCTCACGAGCGCGCCCGGACGGATCGCCGTGCGCGACCGCGGTCCGGGCCTCGCTGCGGACGAGCAGGAGGCGATCTTCGAGCGCTTTCACCGGGGAAGCGCCGGCATCGCGGGGCCACCCGGCAGTGGGCTCGGGCTGGCGATCGCGCGCGAGCTCGCGCGCGAGTGGGGCGGCGAGGTGACGCTGACCAACGCCGAGGGCGGCGGAGCGCTCGCGACGCTGAAGCTGCCGGTGCACGAGCGATGAGGCCGCTCCGTCGACAGGGCTCGGGTTTGCCGCCGCGGCGCGCTTTGCCAACCGCTAACCCTCCGCGGGCTACGGTGCGCAGATGAGCCGACAGACCGCTCTATGGGTGCTCGCAGCGCTGCTCGGGCTGATGCTGACGGCGGGCATCACATGGGCCACGAGCCAGCTCACGAGCCAGCACATCGGGCTTTCCTCGGAGCCGATCTCGGGCGGGCGCCGTCTCGCTCCGGCGGTCACCGAACGAAGCGCGCCGCGACGCACGACGACGCGCAAGCGATCGGCTCCCAGCCGCCGGAGCACGACGTCGACCGGCTCGAAGGTTGCGCCGAGCGAACCGACCGTCTCGCAGATCGCGCCGGCGCCCAGCTCGACGACGGTGCCGAGCTCGCCGAGCTCTTCCAGCACGAGCAGCTCGACGAGCGCCAAACGGACGACCACGCGGCGGCGCACCGGCTCCACACGCGACGACAGCGGCGGCGACAGCGGCGGCAGTCGGGAAGCGGGCACCCCGGCCGGCCGGCAGAGCCCCTCGCACGGTCGCGACGACTGAGCGTCGAGCACGGCGACGCGTCGGCGCCGAAGCGGGGCCGGCGACCTTGCCAAAGCTTTACCTCGAGCTGGGCCGGCGCTTGACGGGCGCGCGCAACAGTGAACGCGCAACCGTCCCTGAGGAGAGCACCAATGCGCCGCATCGCAAACGCCCGTATCGCCTCCCTCGCCGCCGCACTGACGGCGGGAGCGCTGGCGGCCTACACGCTCCGCTCCGGTCCCAGCGACGCCCGCGTCGCGCAGGTGTCACAGCCGGCCGTTGAGGTGCGCACGCAGGTGATCCGGCGCACGGTCCACGTCGTCCGCCACGAGCGGGCGCACACAAAGCGCTCCTCCAACGGCGCCACGCGGGCGACGGGCACGGGCACGGGCCTGCGCGCGGTCTCCGCCGCCCCGCGCACGGCGGCCAGCGGCTCGCACGGCTCCGGTAGCTCGGCGGCGTCGAGCGGCACGGTCAGCGGGGCCTCCGCCCCGCGCACTCGCACGAGCGGCGGCGGCACGTCGGGCGCGACGCACTCAAAGCGCGCCGCCGCTCCGGTGCGCACGCACACCAGCGGAGCGAAAGCCAAAGCACCTTCCTCCTCGGGCAGCTCGGGAGCCGTGCGCACGCGCACCAGCGGCTCGGCCGGCGGCTCGGCGGGCGGCTCGGGTCAGGGCGTCGTGCGCACGCGCACCAGCGGCGGCGGCGAGCACGAGGGAGGCCGCGATGACTGAGCTCGCCACCAAGAAAGCGGGCGCCGCTCGCACGGGCGCGGCTCACAGGATGCTGCGCAGCCCGCTCAGCGTGGTCGGCGCGACGCTCGCCTCGTTCCTCGTCGTGCTCGCGCTGTTGACGGCGAAGGTGACGAGCGGACACGAACAGGCTCTGCCGGCCGGCGGCGCCGGCTCGGCGCTGGTCGTCAAGAACGGCCACAAGGTCCTACGCACGACGGCCAGCGGCCGCGTACTCGAACCGGCGAGCAACGTCGCCGGCGTCCAGGCGAGCAACACGCAGGCCGGCGCACAGCCGGCTGCGCTCGTGACGCACACGAGCGGTGCGGTGAACGGGGGTGGTCAGGATGACTGACCGCCTGACGATCGCGATGGGCTCACTCGCGGCATTCCTGATCGTGCTCGCGCTGCTGGCAACCCAGCTCGGGCACGCGAGCCCGACCCACCCCTCGGCTCGTGCCGTGCTGGTCCGCCGGATCTACGAGACGAAGGTCGTCGAACGCGTGCCGGCAGCCTCGGCCGCGCACAGCACGAGCTCGGTGACGCAGTCGGTCTCGGCTTCGGGCGCGCCGTCCGCAACACCTGTCACGCGAACGTCATGAACGAACACGAGATCACATTCCATTCGATGGGCAGCGACGTGCGGCTGCTGATCGGCACGCCGCTGCTCGCCGGCGCGGAGTCGCCCGAGGCGGCGTGCCGCAGCCAGCGAAGCTATGTCGAGGACTTCGCCGCGCGGCTCTCGCGTTTCCGTGCAGACAGCGAGCTCAGCGCGCTCAACGGCGACTCCCGCAGCGAGGTCCCGGCGTCGGCGCTGCTGCGCACGGCCGTGAGCGCGGGGTTGTGGGCGGCGCAGGCCAGCGGCGGTCTCGTCGACCCGACCGTCGCGCGAGCGCTCGCCCGCGCCGGCTATGCGAGCTCGCTCGACGGGCGCGAGCCGGCCTCGCTCGCGCAGGCGCTCTCGTCCGCCCCGGCGCGGCAGCCGGCGCGGGCGAACCCGCAGCAGCTGTGGCGCCAGGTCGTCGTCGACGATCGCGCCGGCACCGTGCGGCGCCCGGCGGGCATCGAGATCGACACGGGCGGCACCGGCAAGGGCCTGTGCGCCGATGCGGTCGCCCACCGCCTGCGCGGTTACTCGCGCTTCGCCGTCGACTGCGGCGGCGACCTCACGGTCGGCGGCGTGGGCGCCCAGCTCGAGCCATACGCGGTCGAGGTCGAGCACCCGATCACGGGCGAGACGATCCGCTCCGTGCGGATCGGGCGCGGCGGCGTCGCCACGTCGGGGCTGAACGTCCGCGTCTGGCAGGACGAGAGCGGGCGCTTCGCACACCACCTGCTCGACCCGTCCACCGGACTTCCGGCCTGGACCGGCCTCGTCGGCGTGACGGCGCTCGCGCCGAGTGCGCTGGAGGCCGAGACCCTCTCGAAGACGGCCCTGCTGCTCGGACCGCTGGGCGCGAGGCGCGTGCTCGCCGAGCACGGCGGCCTCGTCGTCCACGACGACGGCGACGTCGAGGAGATCGGCTCGCTCGACGGCCGGCACGGTTCGCTCACGATCGGCGAAAGGGCGGCGTGATGGCGGCCAAGGATCCAACCCCCTACCTGCCGTGGCTCGTCGGCCGGGCCTCGGGCATCGTCGCGCTCGGCCTCGTCACGGTCGCCGTGCTGCTGGGTCTGACGATGTCGACGAAGCTGCTGCGCAAGCCCGGCATCGGTCGCACGCTGATGCGCTTGCACGAGCACATCGCGCTCGTCGGCCTCGGGGCGATCGTCGTGCACGGCCTCGCGCTGTTCGCCGACCCGTGGCTGCGCCCGGGCGTGAGCGGCGTGACGATCCCCTTCACGATGGCCTACAAGCCGGCGTTCACGGGCCTCGGCATCGTCGCCGGCTACCTCGCCGCGCTGCTCGGCCTGAGCTTCTACGCACGCCGGCGGATCGGCGTGAAGCTGTGGCGCAAGCTGCACCGGGCGACCGTGCTCGTGTGGGTGCTCGGCGTCGTGCACACGCTCGGCGCGGGCAGCGACGCGGCCACCCAGTGGCTGCGCGCGTTCACGCTGCTGCCGGCCGTGCCCATCGTCTACCTGCTGGTGCGGCGCATGTTCCCGGGGACTCGGCCGAGCGCGCGGCGCGCGCCGGCGCGCGCGAAGGCTACGCATCGCCCGGCGCTCGCCGAGGAGGCGAGATCGTGAGCTGCCCCGACGCGGACCTGCTGATCGCCGGCGGCGGCCTGGCGGCCCAACGCTGCTGCGAGACGCTGCGGCGGCTCGGCTTCGACGGGCGCATCGTCGTGCTCTGCGAGGAGCCGAGCACGCCGTATGACCGCCCGCCGCTGTCGAAGTCGGTGCTGATCGACGAGCGCGAGCCGGAGGGTCTCTCGTTCAGGCCGGCGTCGTGGTACGAGGAGCACGACGTCGAGCTGCTGCTCGGCGTCGCCGCCGCGGAGCTCGACCTCGCCGAGCGGACCATCGTGCTGAGCGAGCGCGCTAGCGCCGCGGGGCCGGGCGGCCGGCGCGACGCCGGCAGGATGCGCTTCAAGGAGCTGCTGATCGCCACGGGCAGCCGGCCACGGCGCCTGCAGGGCATCCCCGTGGGAGGCGCCGTGCACGAGCTGCGCACCCACGAGGACGCGCTCCTGCTGCGCGCCGCGCTGCGCGAGCGCGATGGGCGCCTGGCGATCCTCGGCGCCGGGCTGATCGGGATGGAGGTGGCTGCGGCGGCACGCGCGCTCGGGCGGGAGGTCACGCTGATCGAGGCCGCCGAGACGCCGCTCGCGCGAGTCCTGCCGCCGGCGCTCGGCAGCTGGATCGCCTACCTGCACCGCCTGCATGGCGTGGACGTCCGCCTGGCGACCGCCGTCGAGCGCGTCTCGCTGCAGGAAGGGTCGGCGCGACTGGAGCTGAGCGACGCGAGCGTGCTCGACGCGGCCGGCGTGCTCGTCGCCGTCGGCACCTCGCCCGCCACCGAGTGGCTCGCGAGCGCGGGGCTCGGCCCGGGCGCGATCTACACCGACGCCGGCGGGCGCACGGAGCTGCCGGGCGTGTATGCCGCAGGCGACGCCGCCTGCTTTCCGGACCCCTTCCTGAAGCTGCCGTTGCCGAGCCAGCACTGGGAGGCGGCGGTCCGCCAGGGTGTGGCCGTCGCCCGCTCGATCGTCGGGCTCCCACCGGCGCCGCCGGCGCCATCGATGTTCTGGAGCGACCAGCACGGTCACCGCATCCAGTTCGTCGGACACGCCACGCCCGACTGCGAGATCGAGCTCGACGGAGATCCGGCCACGGGCGAATCGTTCGCGGCGTGGATCGCACGAGCCGGCCGCCCGCAGGGAGCCCTGCTCGTGGATCGCCCGCAATCGCTTCCCGCTGCACGCGCGCGGATCGCCGGCGCCGAGGAGCCCTCCGTCAGCTCCGGCGAGAAGAGCTCCGACAACAACAACCACTCCAAGCGAGGTGCCCTGTGGCCTGCATACCGGTAATCGACGAGGCATCGTGCCTCGCGCACGGCGACTGCGAGGCGCTGGCGCCCGACGTGTTCCGCATCGAGGACGTCGCGACCGTGATCGGCACGGCTCCGCTGGAGCAACTCGTCTCGATCGCCGAAGCATGCCCGGCGAGCGCGATCAGCGTGATCGACGAGGCGACGGGCGAGCAGCTCTACCCCTGAGTCAACGGCTCCCTTGATTCGCAGCACGAGCGCGGCGGCCCGCGGCGGCCAGTACCCGCGCGTGACCCGGCCAATCGTCCGGTCACGAGCTGGCAACAGCTGAGTCACCAACTCGCAACAGCTGGATTACACGTCGACAACCAGCGCGCACGGCGTCCGAGGAAGGCTTCGGCTGACCCGGCGCCTTGGCGTGCCGGTCCGTGCAATCAGAACGATTCAAGGAGAACGCATGCGACACAAGCGCGCCGTCCCGGCGCTCCTGGCAGCGTTGGCAGTCTCAGCTGGAAGCTGGATACCTGCCACGACCTCGACGGCGCGCGTGCCTGACCGCGGCGCCCCGCCGAAAGCCCATGCCGGGAGCAGCGAACCGTCCACGACCACGCCGATCAAGCACGTAGTCGTGATCTTCCAGGAGAACGTCTCCTTCGATCATTACTTCGGCACCTACCCGCATGCGGCCAACAGCGACGGCCAGCCGTTCAAAGCGTCAAAGGCCACGCCGGCGGTCGACGGTCTCACGCCGGCCACCGACCCGTCGCTGCCGCCGAGCCTGCAGCACAGCACGAACCTGCTGTTCAGCAACCCGAACGCCTCGCAGCCGCTGCGGCTCGACAGCAGCGCGACCGGCCTCCCGGGCAACGCCGGCGGCCAGCTGACGTGCGACCAGGACCACAACTACTCAGACGAGCAGCAGTCCTTCGACGGCGGCGCGATGGACCGCTTCGTGCAGAGCGTCGGCACGGGCGGCGGCAACACGCCGTTCGGAACGCCGTGCAACGCGAACACGGTGATGGACTACTACGACGGCAACTCGGTCACGGCGCTGTGGAACTACGCGCAGCACTACGCGATCAGCGACAACTCCTACGGCACGACGTTCGGGCCTTCGGCGCCGGGGGCGATCAACCTCGTCTCAGGCGACACCGGCGAAGTCGACGCCGAACACCTCGCCAACAAACCGTCGATCGCGACATCGACGACCCCCAACGCCGACCTCACGGCCGACGGCAAAGGCGGCTACTCGCTGACGAGCGACGCGCAGCCCTACTGGGACGACTGCTCGACGCGCGACGCGGTTGCGCTGAAGGGCACGAACATCGGCGACGAGCTGAACTCCGCCGGCCTCTCGTGGGGCTGGTTCGAGGGTGGCCTGCGGCCGAGCACGAGCTACCAGGAAGCGCTCGCGGCGACCGGCAAAACGGGTCAGCCGACGCGCACGTTCGAACCGGACGAGTTCTCCTCGTACTTCTCGAACGCCGCCAACCGGCCGGCGCACTCGAGCAACCAGAACCTGTGCAGCGCCGTGCACCCGATCGGCGTCGCGCTCGGCGGCACCGGTCAGTGGGGCTACAAGGACGACTACATCCCCCACCACGAGCCGTTCCAGTACTACGCCTCGACGGCCAACCCGCACCACCTGACGATCCCCAGCTCGGGCGGACAGGACACGCTCGCCGGACTGGAGTCGATCGGCAAGGACACGCAGTCGTTCCTCGGCGGCGTGCCGCAGTTCAACACGCCCAACCACAACTACGACACGAGCGACTTCAGCCAGCTCGTCGAAGCGATCAACCGCCGCGAACTGCCGGCGAGCGCGCTTCCGGCGGTCAGCTTCCTGAAGGCGCCCGGCTATGAGGACGGTCACGCCGCGTACTCCGAGCCGACCGACGAGCAGCAGTTCATCGCCAACGAGATCAACGCCCTGATGCGCTCGCCGGACTGGAAGAACACGGTCGTGATGGTCAACTACGACGACTCCGACGGTTGGTATGACCACGTCTACAGCGGCGTCACCAACCCGTCGCTGTCACCTGCCGACAACCTCACGAACACGCATCTGAACGTCGCGAGTGAAGGCACCTCGGGTCAGTGCGGCGGCAGCCCGCAGGACACCGGCGAAACGCCGACGCCGCTCGCGGGCGAGCAGGGCCGCTGCGGCTTTGGCGGGCGCCTGCCGATGATGGTGATCTCGCCTTACGCGAAGAAGAATGCGGTCGATCACAACCTCTCGGATCAGTCCTCGATGATCAACTTCGTCGAGTACAACTGGGGCGTCCCGGGGATCCCCGGCTCGTTCGATCAGGCGCTGGCCGGTAAGGACCTCGGCGAGGGCGTTCCGTTCGACCTCGCCGGGATGTTCGAATTCGAAGGCGAGAAGGCCGGCAAGCTGTTCCTCAACCCGACCACCGGGCAGAAGCTGAAGTAGCGAACGCTGCGGCGCAAGCGCGAGGGAGGCGCAAGCGCGAGGGAGGTCCGCTCAGGCCCGCGGCTCGATTCGAGTCGCGGGCCTGATGCTGCTCGAGCGCTAGACGGGACGCTTGTAGACGGTCACGACGGCCGCGCCGCCGAGGCCGATGTTGTGCTGCAGCGCCACCCCGGCGCCCTCCACCTGTCGCGCATCGGCGGTCCCGCGCAGCTGCCAGGTGAGCTCGCTGCACTGCGCGAGGCCGGTCGCGCCGAGCGGGTGCCCCTTGGAGATCAACCCGCCGGAGGGATTGACGACGGGGCCCTCGCCGCCGTAGGTCGTGGCCTGCGCCTCGACGAGCCGGTGGCCCTCACCCTCGCCGGCAAGCCCGAGCGCCTCGTAGGTCAACAGCTCGTTGGCCGAGAAGCAGTCGTGCAGCTCGATCACGTCGACCTCGCCGATCGCCGTCTGCGCCTCCTCGAGCGCCTGCGCGGCGGCGGTGCGGCTCATGTCGGCGCCGACGACGGCGATCGCCGACTTGGCCTCGAACGTGCTCGTGAGATCGGTGACCATCGACTGCCCGACGATCTCGATCGCCTGCTCCCAGAGCTCGTGCTCGTCGACGAAGCGCTCGGAGGCCACCAGCGCGGCGGCGCTTCCGTCTGAGGTCGGCGAGCACTGCAGCTTGGTCAGCGGCGCGTAGATCTCCTTGGCGTCTTTGATGTCCTCGAGCGAGTACTCGTCCTGAAACTGGGCGTAGGGGTTGTTGACCGAGTGCTTGTGGTTCTTCCAGCCGATCCAGGCGTAGTGCTCGGGGGCCGAGCCGTAGCGCTCCATGTGCTCGCGCCCGGCGGCGCCGAACATCTGCGGCGCGGGCGGCGCGTTCTCCCACTCGCGCAGCTCGAGCAACGCGCCGACGTGGCGGTCCATCGGGTTCGTGCGATCGGTGAACTTGACGCCGAGCGAGCCGAGCTCCATCTTCTCGAAGCCGAGCGCGAGCGCGCAGTCGGCGAGGCCTCCCTTGACGGCCTGGCGCGCGAGGTACAGCGCGCTCGAGCCGGTCGAGCAGTTGTTGTTGACGTTGACGACCGGGATGCCCGTGAGACCGAGGCCGTAGACCGCGCGCTGCCCGGCGGTCGAGTCGCCGTAGCAGTAGCCGACGTAGGCCTGCTCGACCTGCTCGTAGGAGATGCCCGCGTCGGCGAGCGCCTTGCCGCCGGCCTCCTGCGCCCACACGGGATAGTCGCCCTCCTTCGTCCCGGGCTTCTCGAACTTCGTCATGCCGACGCCGATCACGAACGTGCGAGCCATCTTCGTCTCCATTCTCATCTGCTCCGGTTCAGGCCGGCGGACCGGACCCGATCGGGGCTTTTCGGGGGGTGCGCGCCGCGGAGCCTAGTCGAAACCTGGCCAGGCAGCCAGTCAGTCCGGCTAGCGCTTGACCTTGAGCTTGCGCGTCGCCGTGCGCTGCAGGCCGCGCGCGTCGGTCGCGACGACCTGCACGGCGAGGCTGAGCGAGCGTCGCTTGCCCAGCCGCGAGGGCGTGGGGCGCAGCACGAGCTTGCGCTTGGCCTTCACGTTCTTCAGCGTCTTGCTGGCGACGATCAGATCGCCCACGGCCGCGATGCGCCCGCCGCGAGCACGGCCGAGCAGGTTGCCGAGCACGGTCGCGGGTTCGCTCGTGGCGACCTCGGCCGTCACGCCGCGCTTGAGCAGCGACTTGAAGCGCACGCTGCGGGGCAGCTTCAACGTGATCGCCGGCCCTGTCGCGGCCACGAGCGGGGCGATCAGGGGGAGCTGTTTCGCGTTCGGGTCGATCACGGAGATCGTGCGCGTCGCGGAGCTCGTGTTACCAGCGCGGTCGGTGGCGCTCACCGTGACGGTGAACGTGCCCGCAGCAGCGTAGGCGTGGCTCGCGCTTTCGCCGTCTGCGCTCGTGCCATCGCCGAAGCTCCAGTGCACGCCGCGCACGCCCATCGTGTCGCTCGCGTGCGCGGAGAAGGCAGCTGTGACCCCGAGCACTCCCGCCGTGGGAACGCTCACGTCGGTGAGCGCAGGCGGCGCGCCACTGTCGATTCCACCCGCGAAGACCTCATCGCCGGCGCCGTTGTGCACCGTCCACGAGACGAGCAGGTCGTCCCCCGGCGTGAGCGCGAAGCCCGCCGAGCGCTCGCCCGCGCCCGCGACGGGCAGCGGCGCGCCGAAGCTGCCGCCCGGTGGACGCACCGCGACGTCGATCCCCCCGGGGCTCGACTTGAACAGCTCGGCGAACACGGTGCCGTCTGCCGCCACCGAGAGGGTGCCGCCCGCGTACGCCCCCGCCGGCACGACATCCTGCGCCGCGCCGAAGCTGCCGCCGGGCGGCCGCACGGCGTACTGGATCGTCGTGCCCGAGACGCTCGAGCCGTCCAGCACGACGATCGCGTTCCCGGCGGCGTCGACGCCGAGCTGGCCTTCCGTCGGGGCCGGGGCGATTTTCACGGGGGTGAAGGCACCGCCGCTGGGACGCACGAACGCCTCGAGTCCTTCGCCGGCGGCATCGACGAGCACGATCGTCGTCCCGTCCGCGGTGACCGCGACGTCCTCGACGAAGGCGCCTGGACCGGACGAGGGAACTTCCATGAGCGTCTGTTCAGTGAGCGCCGCTTTCGAGCCGGGCGGGCGAACCGCGACCTCGGCGAAGCGTTTGCCGCCCGCTTCGTAGCGCCAGGCGACCGCGAGCGTCCCATCGGCGCCGTAGCGCACTTTGGGTTCGAGGAATTCGCTTTCGATCGCGGGCCCGAGCGGGGCCTGACCGCCGGGGAAGGCGCTGAGCGAGGAGCCTTCGGTGAACTCCAGACGGAATTTGTTGGCTGCCACTTCGACGGCGCAGACGACCGCGAGTTCGCCGTGCGGCCCCACGCTCGAACCGGCGAAGCGGTAGCACGGGCTTTCTTTCGTCGGCCCGAACAACGCGCCGGGCGCGCGGCGCGCGAACTGCGCATGCACGGTCCGGGTCGCGATGCCCCAGATCGCGAGGGCTTCGCCCGAGGAGTCGAACGACACGTCGCGCGGCATTTCGAAGTTCGATTCGCCGGTGAGCGACTGCTTCGGGCCGAACACACCTCCGGACGGGCGGACGCGCAGGCCCAGCACCTGCTGCGGTTCGATTTCCCGGTAGAAGACGAGCTGTTCCCCGAGCGGCGAGACCCACGGCCGTGCCTCGTCGATCCGCTGCCCGCCGGCGAGCTGCTCGGGGTCGACCGGGCCGAACGCGGCCTCGGCGGGCGCCGCCGCGAGCCACCCCAGCGCGATGGCGCAGAGTGCCGCTGGAACCCAGCCTCGGCGTGAGCGTCCCCGCATCGGGGTTGATCCTAGACCCACGCGCCGACGTGGCACGCGCCGAGGCGCCTGGCCTGGCCGTTCATACGATTGCGATGGCCTCTGGCGGCTCGCGTCCTACCCGGAGCGTGCTGGGGCGCTCGCCGGCCACTGGGCGAGAAGGCGATACGTCGACCGCAGTACGCTGAGCCAGTGCGACCGTCCTGGCCGGAGGTCTCCTACGAGCGCTGGAGCGAGACGTGCGACACGCTGCACGCACACACGCAGGTCCTCGGCAAACTCGCCGCCGCAGCGGCGCCGCCAGAGCCGCAGCTGCAACACGCGGCGCTGCGCCTGAGCGCGCGCGGCTGGGAAACGGCACCGCTGCCGGCGCCCGACGGCTCGGGGACGTTCGTTGCGGCGCTCGACCTGCACGCGCATGAGGCCGTCGTCGAACGCAGCAGCGGGGGCGAGGCGAGGCGCGTGGCGCTCACGCCCGATCGCCCTGTCGCGGAGGTGACGCGCGCGGTGCTCGGCGCCGCGCGCGAGCTCGCCGGCGAGCTGCAGCTCGCGCTCGCGCCGCAGGAGGTCCCTTGGAGCGTCGCGCTCGACGAGGACTACGAGCACGCGCGCTACGACGCCGCGCAGGTCGAGCAGTACTTCGCGGCCGCCACGCAGGCGGCGCTCGTGCTCGGCGCGTTCCGCGCCCCTTACCGCGGACGCTCGACGCCCGTGAACGCCTGGTGGGGCTCGTTCGACCTCGCCGTCAGCCTCTTCTCGGGCCGCCCGGCCGACCCGCCCTCGGACGACTTCATCATGCGCAACGCGATGGACGCGCAGGAGATCGCGGTCGGCTGGTGGCCGGGCGACCCGCGCTACGGCCGCGCCGCCTTCTACGCCTACGCGCACCCGGCGCCGTCCGGCTTCGCCGAACATGAGCTCGAGCCGTCGGCGGCGCGCTGGGAGGCCGAGCTCGGCGAGTACGTGCTCGACTGGGACGACGTGCGCGCGGCCGAGGACCCACACGCCTTCGCGCTGCAGTTCGCGCGCTCGGCCTATCGCCACGCCTGCTCGGTGTGCGACTGGGACTCGACGCTCGCCGGCAGCGGCGAGGGCGTGCCGCCCCCGGTCAGCTGAACGGCGGCGGCGGCACGCGCGCACGAGCTGCGCTGCAAGTGCGACCGATCTGGCTCAGGCGGGGGCTCTCGCCGGATGCCTGGCCGGGGTTGGCCCCGCTGTTAGGTTGAGAGCGAAACGAACCGACCGTCCAGGCCCTTCCTTCAGGAGACCGCATGCCCGCAACGCCAGCCCTGAGCGCGCCCTCGGCGGGCGCCCCGTTCGAGCAGACGACGATCGAGCGCCGCGAGCTGCGTCCCCGGGACGTGCAGATCGAGGTCAAGTACTGCGGCATCTGCCACAGCGACATCCACCAGGTGCGCGACGAGTGGGGTGGATCGATCTTCCCGATGGTCCCCGGCCACGAGATCGCGGGCGTCGTCACCGCGGTCGGCTCCGAGGTGGGCGACTTCGCGGTCGGCGACCGCGTCGGCGTCGGCTGCATGGTCGACTCCTGCGGCGAGTGCGAGTACTGCCTGGCGGGCGAGGAGCAGTTCTGCGTCAAGGGCAACGTGCAGACCTACAACGCGCGCGATTACGACGGCGAGGTCACATACGGCGGTTACAGCCGGCAGATCACGGTCAAGGACCACTTCGTCGTGAACATCCCCGACAGCATCGAGCTGCAGGACGCGGCGCCGCTGCTGTGCGCCGGGATCACGACCTACGTGCCGTTGAAGCACTGGCATGTCGGCGAGGGCACGAAGGTCGCGGTGATCGGGATGGGCGGGCTCGGGCACGTCGGCGTGCAGATCGCGGCGGCGATGGGAGCCGAGGTCACCGTGCTCAGCCAGTCGCTCAGCAAGAAGGAGGACGGTCTTCGCTTCGGCGCCAAGCACTACTACGCGACCTCCGAGCGCGAGACGTTCCGCGAGCTGAAGAGCAGCTTCGACCTGATCCTCAACACGGTCTCGGCGAACCTGCCGCTGGACGCCTACCTGCGGCTGCTGCGGGTCGATGGGGCGATGGTCACGGTCGGCGCGCCGTCCGAGCAGGACAAGGTTCACGCGTTCTCGCTGATCATCGGCAGGAGAAGCCTGGCCGGCTCTTCGATCGGCGGCCTGCCCGACACGCAGGAGATGCTCGACTTCTGCGCCGAGCACGGCGTGAGGCCGGCGATCGAGCTGATCTCGGCGGACGCTGTCGACGGCGCCTACGACCGGGTGGTCAACAGCGACGTGCGCTACCGCTTCGTGATCGACGCGGCGACGATCGCCTGAACTTCGGCGGGGGGTCCAACGGGGCGGCGAGCTTCAGGTCAGTCGGCCGAGGAGAACTCGGTCACGCCATACACGGGATTGCTCACGCGCAGCGGCGTGCCGATGCCACCGCTTGAAGGAGTCGTGTGCACGATGAATGCCTCGTGGCGCCCGTGGTCGATGATCGCGGCCACGACGCCGTCGCCGCGGGGCTCGCGCTTGCCCACCTCGATCTCCTGGTCGGAGCCGTCGAGGCGGCAGCGGAGCTTGTGGATGCGACGCAGGCGCGCGGGGCAACCCGCCAGATCGCTGGAGAGCTCGCGCAGATCGCCGTAGGCCTCCTCGGCCAGAGGTTCTCCGCGCTTGAGGCCGCCGACGAAGAAGGCGGTCATCGACGCCGCTGCCGCTGTTTGGCAGGCTGCGTCGGATAGCGCTTGCGCTCGTCCGGCGTCATCTTCCGGATCGTTAGCGAGCCATCCTTCACCTGCCGCTGGATTTCCTCCAGCTTCGCGCGGCGGCGCTCCGCAGCACGGTCTGCCTGAGTTGGCACACAACCAGGTTAGCGCGATATCTGTCCTCGACGTGACACTTGCCGCAAGCCCGCGCGGTATGCTCGCCGCCACCCATGTGGGGGTGCTTCGGTCGGACCGGCTGCTCGCGTCTCCAGGAAAGGGGGATCCCGATGATCCCCATCGCCAGCGCAGGGACCTCGCTCGCCGAGCCTGCCGCCTACGACTCGCCTGAGCTTCGAGCAGGGACAGCGCAGCAGACCCCGCGGGATCGCCCCAGCACGCAGACGCGCGAGATCCTCGCCCGCTACGCCAAAGCCCACGACGGCCTGGCCACGCTGGGCATCGCCACGTCGGTGCTCCCCTACGTCGCGCTGTCCGTCGCGATGTACTTCGCCCTCGGCGTGTCTGTGCTGCTCACGCTCGCCCTCGCTGTGCCGACGGCCGCGTTCCTCGTGCGCACGTTCATCGTCTTCCACGACTGCTCGCACGGCTCGTTTCTCACCTCCAAGCGCGCCAACGCATGGCTCGGGATGTTCACGGGCGTGCTGCTGTTCATGCCGTTCGTGCGCTGGAAGCACGACCACGCCGTCCACCACGCCACCTCCGGCGACCTCGAGCGTCGTGGCGTCGGCGACGTCCACACACTCACGACGAGCGAATACGACGCGCTCTCGCCTCGTGCACGCCTGGCCTACCGTCTGATGCGCAACCCGCTCGTGATGTTCGGCATCGGCCCGATCGTCGCGATGGTGATCGGCCCGCGGATCGTCGCCCGCGGCGCGCGCCCGCGGATGCGCAACAGCGTGATCGTGACCAACGTGGCGCTGGCGGCGCTGATCGGCGGTCTGTGCCTGCTGATCGGCTGGCGCGACTACCTACTCGTCGTCGGCGTGCCCGCGCTGCTCGCCGGCTCGGCCGGGATCTGGCTGTTCTACGTCCAGCATCAATTCGAGGACGCCTACTGGGAGAGCGGTGCCGACTGGAGCTATGACGAGGCTGCGCTGCGCGGCAGCTCCTACCTGAAGCTGCCGCGGGTGCTGCAGTTCGCCAGCGGCAACATCGGCTTCCACCACGTGCACCACCTGAGTGCGCGGATCCCGAACTACCACCTGCAGCGGGCGCACGAAGAGAATCCGATGTTCCACACGGTGCCGACGCTGACGCTGTGGGACGGCATGCGCGCCGTGCGCTTGAAGCTCTGGGACGAGGATCAGAAGCGACTCGTCTCCTTCGCACAGGCGCGCAGGGCACAGGCCGGCTGAGCGCTCCGCGAGGATCCGTCCGGATTCTCAGTCGCCGCGGCGACGCGGGGCGGGGCGCGCCGGGCGCGTGGCTCGCGCACGCCGGCGTGATGTCTCACGGGAGCCATCCTGCAGCGGCTCGAGCACGAAGATCTCGACGGCGATGTCCTCGTCGAGATGGTTGGCGCTCGTGAAAGCCCTGACCGTTCGCCCGCTGATCTGCTCGACGGCGGCGACGGCATCGCGCTCCATCATCTCCTGGTAGGCGTGCCTCGTCCTCAGCACGACCTCGCGCGTCCCGTTGCGGACCAGGTTCTGCTCGCCCTTGCTCAGCACGCCCTGCAGGACGCAGACGATCAGATCGTCTCCGAGCGTCGTCCACGCGCGTGTCGCGCCGTGTCCGGTCTCGGCGGCGAGCAGCCTCACGATCTCATCGGAGATCTTCGCCGTCACACGCTCGCGCGGCGCGTCCTCCTGGTTGGTGCCGGACATCGCCAGCCCTCTCTGCCGCTCTGAAAGACGCAGGCGTCGTGCGTAGGAAGAGTCGGCAGGACCGGTACGAACGACGGCGCTTGCAAGCACACTATCGGGTCCGGAGCGCGGCGCAGAACCGCGCGCCTGGGACTGCACGACGGCGCTGCAGCTCACGATCTGCGTGCCCTGCTCTGCTACGTTGCTTGCAGCGGTCGACAACTGTCAGCCGCGAGGCAGCTCGCTTGAGTACCGCTTGTGGCGGTTCGGGTCAGCATCAGCCTCCCGAACCGACGTGGCCCTCAGAGCCGCTCAAAGGAGTCAAATTGTCCATGAAGTCCTTCGCCGATCTCGGCGTATCCCGCGCGGTCGCAGACGTGCTCGCGCGCCGCGGCGTGACCGCACCGTTCCCCGTTCAGAGCCTCGTCGTCAGCGACGTGCTCGAGGGTAGCGACGTGCTCGTCAAGTCGCCCACCGGATCGGGCAAGACGCTCGCTTTCGGCATCCCGATCGTCGAGCGCCTGAACGCCGACGGGCCCCGTCCGGCCGCGCTCGTGCTCGCGCCGACGCGTGAGCTTGCAAGCCAGATCGTCGAGGAGATCCGCGACATCGCCCACGCTCGCGCACTGCGCGTGACGGCCGTGTACGGCGGTGTCGGGCTCACCAAGCAGGCAGCAGCCGCCGCGAAGTCCCACATCGTCGTGGCTACCCCGGGCCGGCTCGAGGATCTGCTCGAGCGCGGCGCCTTCAAGCTCGACGCGATCCGCGTGCTCGTGCTCGACGAGGCCGACCGGATGCTCGACATGGGCTTCCGCCCGGCCGTCGACCGCATCGTGGAGGCGTGCCCGCGCGAGCGCCAGACGCTGTTCTTCTCCGCCACGCTCGAAGGCGCCGTCGGACGCATCGCCGCGAAGTACACGCGGGAGGCGATCTCACATGAGCACGGTCCTTCGGGATCGCGCGCGACGACGGACGTCGAGCACCGCTTCGTCGCGATCGGCGGCGAAGACCGCGTCGGGGCGCTCGTCGGCGAGCTCGCCAAGGAGCGCGACCTCGCGCTCGTGTTCGTTCGCACCAAGCGCGGTGCCGACCGCCTCGTCAAGCGTCTCGCCGGCAGCGGCGTGAGAGCCGCGGCCGTCCACGGCAACCGCTCGCAGAAACAGCGCGAGCAGGCGCTCTCGCAGTTCCGCTCGGGTCGTGTCGACACGCTCGTGGCGACCGACGTCGCGGCTCGCGGCATCGACGTGCAGGACATCTCGCACGTGATCAACTTCGACCTGCCGGGCGATCACGACGTCTACGTGCACCGCATCGGGCGCACCGGCCGCGCCGGACGCCAGGGCGTCGGGATCACGCTCGTATCGCCGCAGGACCGCAACGAGGCGCGCCAGATCGCCGACCGGCTGCGGATCGAGCACGGTCTCGGCGGGGGCGCTCCGCACAACGGCGCCAACCGCAACGGCGGGGCGCGCAACGGCACCAGCCGCAATGGCCGCCGGCGCGACTCGGGCAGGCCCCGCAAGGGTCGCCCGGCGCGCGTCTGAAGCGCCGCGGAGGTGCGCCGCGTGGCTCGTTCACGCGGCGCGCTTCTCGAAGGTCAGCCGGTAGTGGTCGAGCAGCTCGCGCTCGAAGCAGATCTTGTTGGCGCTGACGCCCGAGGCGAAGGCGAGGCGGAAGTCGGCGCTCGTCAGCCAGCGTGGCACGAGCCGCAGCTTCAGCAGTGACTTGCGCAGGCTGCGCTTGCCGATGCGCGCGTTCCACTGCGTGATCGTCTCGATGTAGTCGACGCGTCCGCTCTCACTCGAGACGAGCCCGAAGTGCGGCTCGGCGCAGCGGATCACCTGCTCCTGCCCGAACGGCAGCCACGAGCCGGGAAACTGGCGCGCTAGCAGCGCCAGGTACCAGGCGTCGGTGTGTGCCGGCGGCAGCGAGTCGAGCGCAGCAACCGCATCCGCGGCCGGGATCATGTTGCGCCCGTAGACCATCGTCTGCAGGTACATGCGCCCGCCGTCCGCCAGCAAGCTCGCCATCCGCTGGAAGAACGACCCATAGACCTCCTCCTGGCGCCCGGCGCGGTAGTCCTCGGGCGAGCAGAAGTGCTCGAAGGCGCCGAGGCTCGCGACGGCGTCGAACGTGCCGAAGCGATCGCGCTCCAGCGTGCGGCCGTCGAGCAGGTGCGCGTCGAGGCCATGGCGCAGGCACGCGGCGAGCTGCGCCGAGGAGAGCGTCACGCCGACCCCGGCGCCGCCGCGACGGCGGATGAAGTCGAGCAGCGCGCCCCACCCGCAGCCGACGTCGAGCACTCGCCTGCCGGGCGTGATGCCGATCTGCTCGGCCACGTACTCGTGCTTGCGCCCTTGAGCCTGCTCGAGCGTGAGGGAGAAGTCGCCGTCGTACTTGGCGCCGCTGAAGTCGGCCAGCTCGCCCATGCTCAGGCGGAACACGCGGTCGGTCAGCGAGTAGGTGAAGTCGATGTCCCCGCGGTCGGCCAAGCTGACCGTTCTATCCGATCACGCCGACGGCGGCTGCTTCAGCGTGTCCGGCTCCCGGGATTCCCTCGTCCGGCTCCGCTCGCGCTCGATCTCGGCGTTCACCTCTCCGCCGAAGAACAGCGCGACGTTGGTGAGCCACAGCCAGACCAGCAGGATGATCGCGGCGGCGAACGATCCGTAGGTGACGTTGAAGCTCTCGAAGTTCGCGAGGTAGGTCGAGAAGGCAGCGGACGCGGCGAGCCACACACCGACGCCGACGACCGCTCCAGGCGCGATCCAGCGGAAGGCGCGATGGTGGACGTCGGGGGTTACGTAGTAGATCAACGAGAACACGAGCAACGCGCTGAGGAACGCGCCTGGCCAGCGCGCGAGGCGCCAGATCGACGCGGCGCCTGAGCCGAGCGCTTCGTCGGCGATCCCTCCGCCGGCGAACATCAGCAGCAGCGTCGCGATGACGAGCGCCAGCAGCACGAACGTCGAGGCGATGTCGGTCAGCTTGCGGCGCACGAAGCTGCGGCCGGAGCGCGACCCGAAGACGACGTTCAGCGCTCGCCGCGCCGCCTCCAGGTAGCCCGTCGCCCCGTAGAGGGCCGTGACGATCGCGACCGCCAGACCTATCGCAGCCGTGCCCTTGCTCTTCAGCGCGGCGCGCACCGCGGTGTCCAGCGGCGCCAGGGTCGTCGCCGGTACGACACCGCGAAGGTGATCGACGATCGCGTTGTAGGTGCTGGGGTACTCGCCGAGGATGCCGAGCAGCGAGACGGCGAGCAACAGCGTCGGGAAGAGCGACATCAGCGCGTAGTAGGTCAGCGCCGCCGCGTGGTGCGTGCCCTGGTCCTCGTAGAAGGCCAGCACCGAGCGCTTCGCGATGCGCCCCATGTGCTGCACCACGCAACGGTACCGCTTGATCGGGCGGCACTCACGACGCGGCTGCTCCCGTCTCGGTCACCGTCGAGGTCGCGCAACGGCGTTGTCCTTGCTCGCGCCCGCGCTCGCGCAGGAGATCCGCGTCCTCGGCTCGGCGGGGCAGGCCGCGCCGTACGGGCGCCGGTGTTAGCCTCGCTGAGTTCAGCGCGGGCGGGGCGTGTTGTTCGCGCATCGACTAGTAGGAGGGGACTACTCATGATGAAGACTGCAAGGCGCACGCTGGGCTTGCTGGCGGCTGCGATCCTGATCGCGGCATCGCTGGCGACGGCGGCCCAGGCGAAAACGATCAAAGTCGTGCCAAATGGCTCGACGGAATCGATCCAGACGGCGATCGACGCGGCGGGCCCGTACGACACGGTGATGGTGCCGCCGGGCACCTACTCCGGTCCGACGGTCAAAGTGGAAAAGAGCAACCTCACGCTGAAGGGCAGCAAGGCCGCGATCATCGACGCGACGGGCAACACCTACGGCGTCACGGTCGGCACGAAACTGACCTTCGACGAAGGGCCGACGTGCCCGGCGCTCAGCGTCAGCAACTTCCGCATCATCGGCCTAACCGTCGAGAACGCCGACGACACGGGGATCTTCCTGTTCGGCGTAGATGGCTTCCACGTGACCGGCGGCAGCTATCTCAACAACGACGAGTACGGCATCTTCCCGCGCTGCTCGCACGACGGCCTGATCAACATGAACTCGGGCGGCGGCGGCGACGACGCGACGATCTACGTCGGCGTCGATGACGGGGTCACGGTCGAAAAGAACAACCTCACCAACGGCGAGCTGGGCATCGAGCTCGAGAGCACCGACAACTCGATCGTGCGCTCGAACACGCTCAAGGAAAACACGACCGGCATCTTCGTGATCGTGCTGCCGGGCCTGCCGAAATCCTCGACGGAGAACGCTGTGATCGAGGAAAACAAAGTGATCAGCAACAACCGACCGAACCCGTTCCCGCCGCTGTGCAACGAAGGGGAACCCGAAAACCCGCCCGGCTGCACTGAAGAATTCACCGACGACCTGCAGCTGCTGCCCTCGGGCACGGGCATCCTGAACGTCGGCGGCCACAACATCACGATCCGCAACAACACGGTCAAGAGCAACGGCACGGTGGGCGTGGGAGTCGTCGAAAACCCGTTCGGCTTCGGCTCGTCCAACAACACGAGGGTGACCGGCAACACGATCAAGAAAAACGGCGAAAGCCCGGACCCGCGCACGAAAGGGTCCGGCGACATCGTCTACCTGGACAACCCCGAAAACGGAAGCTGCATCTCGGGCAACACGTTCGGGACGTCGTTCTTCCCGTTCGGCGAACCGCCCGCCTGCAGCTGAGCGCGGTGTGAAGCACCGGGAGGAGGCCCGCGGTCGACGCGGGTCTCCTCCCTGGTGTATCGCGGCGATCAGGAGACGATCTCGAACTGCTCGGGCGCGTTGCGGTTGAGCGTCAGGGTCGTGCGCGGCCCCCGCCAGCGAGGCAGCAGCTCGGCGTGCCAGGACTGACCGCTGCGCTCGGCCTCCCCGGCGCGCGGCAGCGCGGGATGCTCGATCAGGTGCCCGCGGACGTCGTCGGGAAGCTCTGCCCACGATGGCGCGAAGGCGAGCAGCAAGGCGTCTCGTCGCGTCTCGCTCGTGTTGGCGTGCGTGCCGTGCAGCAGTCGGTAGTCGAGCGCGACGGCATCGCCGGCCCTTAGCGCGAGCGTCACCTGCCCCGGTAGATCGGCGAACGCGGGATGCGCGGCATCGAGCTGCGCCGCGTGCTCACCGTGTGCCTCGGGCAGCAGAGCGTGGATCGGGCTGCTGCGCAGATGCGAGCCGGGCAGCACCCGCAAGGCGCCGTTGCCGCTGTCGGTGTCGCTCAGGTAGATCAGCAGCGCGAGCTGCGCCGGTGCCGCTCGAAAGCTCACGGCGTGATCCCAGCACCACCAATCCTGATGCCACCACAGGGGCGGCGTGCGTGGCTCCTTGATCGACACGTAGCCCGAGATCCAGCGAAGATCGCCGGCCGCGACGCGCTCGCGCAGCGACGCCACCCGCTCGGCGTCGGCGAGCACGAGTGAGACGATCGGGTCATCCCAGCGCAGTGGCAGCAGCGTGTTGTGCGGGCGCTCGCAGGCGCCTTCGACGCTCACGGCCCCTCGCGTGAGCATGGCTCGCAGCGCGGCCAGCTCCTCATCGTCGAGGAAGGCCGGAAGGGGGACGAATCCATCGACGTCGAGCGAGCGGGTGACTGTTCGCTCGAGCGAGGCCATGCGCCCCGATCCTAACCGGGGTGGGCGCTCGCGAACTGGCTCAGCTTTGGCTGAGCGGCGCGGCGGGCTCGCCGGCGTCGGGCTCGGGTGATTCGGCGCCCATCGGGTTCGGCCCGTCGGCGAGCCAGTCTGATGAGCCGTTGGCCGCCGCAAGCTTGCGCGCATCCTTCCTCGCCTGCTTGTCGAGACGTTTCTCACGCAACTTGGTTTCACGCATGAGCTTCGCCATCGTGGTCTTCTTCTTGCCGCTTGAGGCCATGTCTGTCCGTCCTCTCGTGGAGTTCCGAGCGCGTCATTGCCGGCCATCGGGTGGGACCGACCCGCAGCGGGCGAGGCGATGTACTGCGCCGGTCGAGCAAGATGCCCGACCGGCGGCGATTCAGATCCGGCGCCGCCCGCGGGTCGCTGGGACCGGCGCGGGCGCGTGACGGATGCTAAATCGGCTGGATGTTGACGGCCTTGGGGCCCTTGTCGCCGGCCTCAGCCTCGTAGGAGACCTTGGCACCCTCGGCGAGCGAGCGATAGCCCTCGCCGATGATCGCCGAGTGATGGGCGAATAGGTCCTTGGACTGGTCGTCGGGCGTGATGAACCCGAAACCCTTGTCGTCGCTGAACCACTTAACTGTTCCTGTAGCCATTGTTTCCTCCGGCGTCATAGTGCTGCGAACGCGGAGATTGCTGAGCAAAGGCTACGAGCGCTGGCACTGCTTTATCGGGCAGATGCCCAACTTGAGCCGCCAACGGTAGCAGCAACGGCCACAAGCGACTCGTCCTAGAGCTCGTCCTCGGCCGGAATGCGCAGGCCGAAGCGCTCGAGCAGACCGGGAACGCTCGACGGATCCATCTCCAGGGCGTAGCGCCCGCACAGCTCGCCCAGCGCCTGCGGGTCGGCCTGCGCCGCGCCGCCGAGCTCGACCAGCTCGGCGAAGAACCCCTCGAAGCCTGCTGGGGCGATGATCTCGAGGATCCGGCACGGCTCGTCTCCGGCGTTCCAGAAGGTGTGCCACTCGCCGCGGGGCTTCAGCACGAGATCGCCCGGGCCGGCCTCGAGCACGTCGTCTCCGAGCAGGGCGCCCATGCGGCCCTCGAGCACGTAGCTGTACTCGTCCTCGCGCGTGTGGCGGTGCAGCGGCGCGGCCAGCGCACCTGCGGCCATCGGGTGTTCGACCAGCGAGAAGCCGCCGTCGCTCACGGGCCCGTCGAGCATGAAGCGCACGCCGATGCTGCCGAGGAAGCCTGCCTTGCCGTCGGTGGGCCCGATGACCCTGGTCGTTGTCCCCTGCATCGTTCCTCCATTTCGTCAGACAGTAGTGTCGCGCCAACCATATACAAACGCCGCGGTCCGTGTCAAACTTGATCGAACACCTATGACCGATCAACCTCGCCCCTATCGCATGAAGCGCCGCGCGGAGTCCCAGCAGGAGACCCGCCGGCGGATCACCGAGAGCGCCGTCGCGCTGCACGGAACGATCGGCCCCGCACGAACGACGATGAGCGCGGTCGCGGCGCACGCCGGCGTTCGGCGCTCGACGCTCTACCGCCACTTCCCGGACGAGTCGGCGCTGTTCGACGCGTGCTCGGCGCACTGGGCGATCGACAACCAGCCGCCCGATCTGCAGGCGTGGGCGGCGATCGCCGACGCGGACGAGCGCCTGTCGGTCGCGCTCGGCGAGCTGTATGCGTACTTCGGGCGGACCGAGCGGATGCTCGAGAACCTGAGCCGCGACGAGGCGACCGTGCCGATCGTCGCCGAGCGCTTCGCCGCGTTCCGCTTCTACTTCGACGCCGCCCGCGACACGCTCCTCGCCGGGCGCAGGCTGCGCGGAGCGGCCAAGCGCCGGACGCAGTCGGCGATCGGACACGCGATCGCGTTCACGACGTGGAAGTCGCTCGTGCGCGAGCAGGGGCTCAGCGATGCCGAGGCCGTGGCTTTGATGCGCTCGCTGGTTGCTGCGGCCTGAGCGAACGGGCGATCGCCGGCCGTGTCGGCCACGGGCGACGTGTCAGCTGACCGTCGTGCCGCCGGCCAGCCGCGCGGCCGACTCGGGGTCGTGCGAAGGCAGGAAGACGGTCGGGTGCTGCGCGCAGTGCTCGAGGATCGTCTCGAGCGTCGCGACGTGGACCTTGGGATCTGGCCCGACGGCATCGGCCCGGCGCGCGTGCAGCTGCTCGAGTGTGTCGGTCGCGTCGCCGGCGAGCATCACGTGCCGTCCATCGTCGTCGACGCAGATCACGGAGATGTGCCCGGGCGTGTGCCCGGGCGTCGCCACGGCGACGATCCGTCCGTCCTCGCTGAGCGCACGGCTCTTGGCGAAGGCGCCGAACGGCCCGCCGTCGAGCGCGATCGGCGTCGGAGCGAAGCCCGGCGGCAACGGCTGGCGCATCACGCGACGCATCACGGCTGGGAAGGGGGTGCGCAGGAACTCGAGCTCGGCGTCGTGGATCGAGACGGGGACCCGCACGTGGACGAGGCCGTCGACGTGATCGCCGTGGTGGTGGGTCAGCACGACCTCGTCGACATCGTCGAGCGACAGCCCGGCGGCGGCCATCGCCCCTGGCAGCTCCTGCTCGGGCGTCACTTCGAAGCGGGCGAACGGGATGTTCTTCACTGCGGCCGTCTCGCCGGTGTCGACCAACAGCAGCCTGCCGCCGTGCTCGACCACCCAGCAGTTGATCGGCACCGGGTCCGACCAGGGGCCGGGCAGGAACAGGTCGAGTTGCCGGCGCGGGCCGGAGCTCGGGAAGAGGAAGGAGCGCTTGAGGCGGACCGAGCCGGTGGATATCGCGTGGATCTGCATGTGCGACGGCGACTCTAGCCCGCCATCGGCGATGATGCGCGGAGCGTTCTCGTTGCGGTCGGCCGCGCGCTCTCCGATCGTGCGGCGCAGCGACCGGCGACCACTACCCAGGAGGGAAGATGTCCGCGCAGGAGCAGGGAGCAGTGAACGACGATCTCGCCCAGGCGCCGAGCTGGCCGGCCGAGCTCGGCGAGGTGTTCGAGCGTGAGCTCACGTGCGAGTACGCGAGCCTCACGCGATCGGGCTCGCCGGTGACGTTGCCGAGCACGCCGTACGTCGGCAACGGCACGCTCGACGTGTCGACGGGCCTCACCTACCCGGCCAAAGCCGAACGGGCGCGGCGCAACTCGAAGGTGGCGCTGCTGTTCGCCGACCCGATCGGCGCCGGGACGGGCGAGCTGCCGGTCGTCCTCGTACAGGGCAACGCGGCGGTGCGCGACGCCGACTTGCAGGCCAACACGGACCGCTACGCGCGCGTGACGATGGCCAAGCTGCCGGAAGCGACCAAAGGGCAGCCCAAGTTCCTGCTCAAGCGGATGACGTTCTATTACGCGCGGATCTGGATCGAGATCTCGCCGCAGCGGATCACCTGGTGGAGCGACCGTACGCTCGCGAGCGCTCCGCAGACGTGGCAGGCACCGGCGGGCACGGCGCCGCCGGAGTCCGACCCGGCGCCGAGCGGCCGTGCGCCCTCGCCCTGGTTGACCCCTCCCAGCGACTGGCGCCCGGTCGCGGCGCGCGCGCTGCGCGAGCTCCCGCTGGCCGACCTCACATACGTCGACGCCGACGGCTACCCGGTGTGCCTGCCGGTCGAGGCCGGCGAGCTGGCCGGCGATGACGTGCCGCTGAAGATCGGTGCAGGCGCGCCGGAGCTGCGCGCGGGCCCGGCCTGCCTGACGGTGCACGGGCACGACGAGCGCTTCACGACGCAAGAGAACCACACGCTGATCGGCACGCTCGCGCTCGGCGAGGACGGTCCGCGGCTGCACGTCGAGCGTGCGCTGGCCGACTGGAGCCTGACGGGCAACCGCCTGCAGAGCTCGCTCGGCTTCCTGCGCAAGGGCCGCACGTTGACCCCGCGCCTGAAGAGCGAGGCGGCGCGCCGGGGCCAGCCGGTCCCCGAGGTGCGCCTGCCCTGAGTCGGGCGCCTGCTGCTTTGGGAGGCCCGGACCCAGGGCGGGGCGTCCGGGCGGTGGGTCGCCGCTAGGATCGGGCCGTGCCCCCGGTCGAGATCGTCCCCGGCCTGCTGCGCTGGACGGCGCCCCATCCAGACTGGCGGGCGAACGCGACTCCGGGCAGTTCGAGCGACTGGGAGCGGGACGTCGGCTCGGTGCTCTACGAAGCTTCGGACGCAGCGGCTTCGGACACGGTCGTGCTGATCGACCCGCTGCTGCCGAGCGACGATCGCGCGGGCTTCCTGGGCTGGCTTGACGAGCGGGTCGCTTCTCGCGCGGTCAGCATCCTCACGACGATCCGCTGGCACCGCCGCGATCGCGACGAGCTCGCCGAGCGCTACGCGGCGAACACGTCGCGCGCGTGGAACTTCGTGCCACCCGGGGTGAAGCCCGAGCCGCTGCGCGGCGCGGGCGAGACGATGTACTGGCTGGGAGACGTGGCGACGCTCGTCCCCGGCGACCGCCTGCTCGGCGCACCGGGCGTCGGCCTTCGAGTGTGCCCTCAGAGCTGGCTCTCGCAGGTCCACGTCAACCGCCCGGGGCTCGTCGAGCTGCTGCGCGGGCTCGTGGATCTGCCGATCGAGCGCGTGCTCGTCTCCCACGGCGAGCCCGTGCTGCACGACGGCCGCGCGGCGCTCGTGCACGCGCTGGCCGAGGCCAAAGCCGAACAGGGCTCAGACTAACCGAGCTCCGCCGGAACCCCGCTCAGCCCGAGCGCACCGGCGGCGACGCGCGCGGCCAACAGCTCGTCGTGCGGGGCCTGCCCGATGAGCTCGATCACGGCGCCCTCCAGGGCGCCGACGTAGGCGAGCGCGACAGCCCTGGCGGGCGGCCCGGGCGGAATCGTCCCGGCTCTGCGCCCGGCGCCGATCAGCCGCGCGCAGCGCTTGACGAGGCTCTCCGAGACCCGATCGAGGTGGCGTCCGACGGCGTGATCCTGGCCGCTGAACTCGAGCCGCAGCGCCATCGCCACGCGGGCGACGTCTCGCCGGCAGAACACGGCGTGGCCGCGCGCGAGGAGGATCAGGGCGGCGACCGGGTCGCGCTCTTGCTCGACGCGCCGCCCGACCTCCTCCCCCCAGGTCTGATCGACCCAGTCGATCACGGCCAGCGCGAGCTCCTGCTTGTCCTTGAACTGGTGGTAGAGCGCGCCGCGCGTGTAGCCGGCGTCAGCGGCCACGCGCTCGAGTACGAGGTTGCCGTAGCCGTAGCGCGAGAGGCCGCGGGCGGCCGATTCGAGCAGCGCGGCGCGCGTGCGCGCGCTGCGGTCGGCCTGGGTCGGGCGAGGCGATGTACGTACATGCATGTATGTATGTTATCTTGGGAGACGGCGAAACTTCCCGGCACAGTCGATCGGAGGTTGGCATGAGGCTCTCGAACGACGAGCACGAATCTCGTCCCTGGCGGATCCACGAGATCGCACGCGACTTCGAGCTGGAGGACGTCTGGGCGCTCCCGGCGTACGGCCGGGCGGAGGACTTCGACGCGCTGCTCGAGCTGATGGCCTCGGGCGACCCCGAGGAGGGGCCCTCGCTGGCGACGCGCCTGCTCTGGCAGTTGCGCTGGCTGCTCGGCAGGGTGTTCGGCCTGGACGAGCCGAGCGAGGCGCTGCCGATCCCGGGGACGCAGATCACCTCGTTGAGCGAGCGGCTGCCCGAGGATCTGCGCGGCACGGTGGCCGACATGGAGTTCGAGCGCCTGCCGTTCACGCCGGTCTATCGCACCGACGCGGAGTTCGCGGCGGAGATCTCCAACAAGACGGTCCACGGTGTGATGCACCTGGCGTGGGTCGAGCTCGGCGACGGCAGCTTCCAGGGCCAGATGGCGGTCTACGTCAAGCCGCGCGGCTCGCTCGGGAAGGTGTACATGGCGCTGATCAGGCCGTTCCGGCACCTGATCGTCTACCCGGCGCTGATGCGCCAGATCGAGCAGACGTGGAATGCGAGATCGCAGCGAGCGCGGACTGCGCGCGGACAGGCCCGGGCCGTCGCTCAGTAGCGCTCGCGTCCGGCTCGCTCGCCGAGCTCGGCCCCGGTCGTGACGCGCTCAGCCTGCAGCAGCCGGTCGGCGCGGTGCCTGGCCTCGGCGCCGACGAAGCGGCCGAAGTCATGCCGGTGCGTCGCGACCAGGCCGTAGAGCGCGGCCGTCGGCGCCGGCAGGCGTCGAGTGAGCCGGCCGAGCGCCCGCGTCCGCGGCAACGCGTCGAGCACTTCTGCCGCGGCGGCCCCGCCGGACTCGCGGCCGCCGTCGTCGCGGACGACGTGAGCCGCGTCGAGGCGCTCGCTCGGGCTCAGATCGGCGAGCAGCTGCGCGCCGAGCTGCGACTGGATCGGCACCGCGACGAGCGCGCGCCGGGGGTCGTGGCCGAGCGCCCAGGCCATCGCCCAGCGGCAGAAGCCGCAGTCGGCGTCGTACAGGACGATCATCGAGCTCCAAGCTACTGCGAGGCGTCACCGACCGGGGCAACCGGCTTCTGTTGCTGACGTGCTATAGCCGATCGCGGGCCGTGTCGATATGAACGTGTGCAGCGACAAGGGCCTGCTCGGTCACACGGCACCTGGAACAGCACGGCCGTCCGCCTAGTCGGATTGCTTCTCTGCCTGGGCGTGCTCGTGTCCGTGCTGGTCGCGAAAGCCGTAGGAGGGGGCGCCGGCAAATCGAGCGGCGGCTTCAGCGCGTGTGTTCCGCGGCTGCCTTCTCCCACGACGGTCGATTTCGCCGAACTGGTGAAGCTGCGCGCGACGCTGCTCGAGCCGATGGCGCGCGCGGGCGGTCGTCGTTACGAAGGCGGGATCGCGGCGCCCGGGGCACTCTGGTCTGACGCTTCCCCGCAGACGATCGCGGCGGCGCGCGGAGAGGGCGGGACCTGGCCGGCCGGGTATGAGATCCGGCAGTGGAGCAGTGCGGGAGACGACGTCGCCGCCGACGTGTTCAGGTTTCGCACGCCGGCACAGGCGCGCGAGCTGTTCGACGCGGCCTCTGCGGCGCGCTGTCACGAACGCGGCAAAGCCGCGCCCGGGTTTTCGCCGCCGGGCACTCGCTGGCTGGTGTGGATGAATCCGGACGCCGCCTTGCAGGCGGACGTGTTCCTATTGCGCAGCTCGACCGTCTACCGAGTGGCCGTCGTGCGCGGCCGGCACTTGTCTACGGCGTCGAACCACCGCCCGACAACCATCATGATCGGCGCCAACTTGGCGTGCGCTCTGCCGGCGGCGGGCTGTGCGAAAGCGCCTCTCGCCCGACCGGTCAGCCCGGCGCAAAGCTGAAGTAAAGCCCGCCGACGTAGACTCCGCGCATGGCTGACCCAGGCGGGACGGTGCTGGTCACCGGGGGGACGGGCTTCCTCGGCGGATGGTGCGGTGCCGAGCTCGTGCGGCGCGGGTACGAGGTACGGACGACTGTCCGAGACCTCGGGCGAGCGGATGAGGTGCGCGCCTCGTTCGCGGTGGCCGGCGTCGAGGCCGGCGAGCGGTTGTCGGTCGCGGCGGCCGACCTCGGCAAGGACGACGGCTGGGCGGACGCCGTGGCTGGGTGCGACTACGTGCTCCATGTCGCCTCTCCTTTTCCCCCTGCGCAGCCGAAGGACCCGGACGAGCTGATCGTGCCGGCCCGCGACGGAGCGCTGCGGGTGCTCGGCGCGAGCCTCGACGCGGGGGTCAAGCGCGTCGTGATGACCTCGTCGGTGGCGGCGGTCCGGCATGGGCGCGCGCCGTCGGCTGCGGAGCCGTACAGCGAGGCGGACTGGACCGATCCGGAGGACGAGCGGCGCACGCCGTACGTTCGCTCGAAGACGATCGCCGAGCGTGCCGCTTGGGAGCACGTCCGCGGGCGGGGGGCGGAGAGCCGGCTGGCCGTGGTCAACCCGGGCGCGATCATCGGTCCGGTGCTCAGCGACGACCGCTCGTTCTCGCTGCAGTTGGTCGAACGGCTGCTCAACGGCATGCCGGCGATGCCCCGGCTGGGCTTCGTGCTGGTCGACGTTCGCGACGTGGCCGACCTGCACATCCGCGCGATGACAACGCCGGCCGCCGGCGGCGAGCGCTTCCTGGCCGTCGACCGCTTCCTCTGGATGAAGGACGTCGCGCGGATCCTGCGCGAGCGCCTCGGCGCCGAAGCGGGCAAGGTTCCGACCCGCGTGGCGCCCGACCTGATGATCCGCGCGATGGGGCTGTTCGACCCGAGCGTGCGCTCGATCGTCAGCGACCTCGGCGAGTCGACGACCTACACGGCGGAGAAGGCCAAGACGATGCTCGGCTGGGAGCCACGCCCTGTCGAGGATTCGATCGCGGACACGGCGCAGAGCCTGCTCGGGCGCGGGCTAGTTGTAAGACCCGAGGACGTTGTTCAGCTCGCGTAGGCGAGTTCCGGGCGGCTTGTGGTTGAGGGCGCCGTGTGGTCGTCGCCAGTTGTATCGCTCCAGCCAGCCAGACAGGGCTGCAGTGCGCTCGGCACTGTCA
>DATINR010000170.1:0-19914 GCA_035473995.1 Solirubrobacteraceae bacterium | reverse complement strand
TAGGCCTCGTTGTGCGCGTTCGGCGCGTGCTCGATCGGGATCTGCGCGCTGACCGACAGGCCGTAGCCCTCGAGGCCGCGGATCTTCTTCGGGTTGTTCGTGAGGATGCGGATCGAGGAGAGGCCGAGGTCGGCGAGGATCTGCGCGCCGATGCCGTAGTCGCGCAGGTCGGCGGGCAGGCCGAGGCGCTCGTTGGCTTCGACCGTGTCGAGGCCCTCCTCCTGCAGGCGGTAGGCGCGCAGCTTGTTGAGCAGGCCGATGCCGCGGCCCTCCTGGGCGAGGTAGAGCAGCACGCCCTGGCCCTCGCGCTCGATCATCGCCAGCGCCGCCTCGAGCTGCTCGCCGCAGTCGCAGCGAAGCGAGTGGAAGACGTCGCCCGTGAGGCACTCCGAGTGCACGCGCACGAGCACGTCCGGCTGGCCCTCCACGTCGCCCTTGACGAGCGCCACGTGGTGCTTCTCGTCGACCGTCGAGCGGTAGCCGACCGCGCGGAAGTCGCCGAAGGTCGTCGGCAGCCGCGTCTCGACGACGCGCTCGATCAGGCGGTCGTTGCGCCGCCTGTAGGCGATCAGGTCGGCGATCGTGACCATCTTCAGGTCGTGGCGCTCGCAGTATTCGGCGAGGTCGGGCACGCGCGCCATCGAGCCGTCCTCGTTCATCACCTCGCAGATCACGCCCGCCGGGATCAGCCCGGCCAGGCGCGCGAGGTCGACGCTCGCCTCGGTGTGGCCCGTGCGCTCGAGCACGCCGCCCGGCTTGGCCTTCAGCGGGTTGACGTGGCCCGGCTGGGTCAGGTCGTCGGGCTTCGTCTTGGGGTCGACGGCGACCTGCATCGTGTGCGCGCGGTCGTGCGCCGAGACGCCCGTCGTGACGCCGTCGCGGGCCTCGATCGTGATCGTGAACGGCGTCTGCAGCGCCGACTCGTTCTTCGCCGTCATCAGCTCGAGGCCGAGGTCGTCGCAGCGGTCGGGCGTCAGCGCCAGGCAGATCCAGCCGCGCGCCTCCTTGGCCATGAAGTTGATCGCCTCGGGCGTGACGAACTGCGCGGCCATCACCAGGTCGCCCTCGTTCTCGCGGTCTTCGTCGTCGCAGACGACGACCATCCTGCCCTGGCGGATCTCGTCGATCGCCTCCTCGATCGTCGCGAACGGCGTGGTCGTGCGTGTGCTCATGGGACTCCTTCGGTCACCGGCGCCTGCTCCTGTAGTCGTGACCCCAGCAGCCGCTCGACGTGCTTGGCCAAGACATCGACCTCCACGTTGACCACGGCCCCCACCTCCACCGCTCCAAGTCCTGTTCGCTGCAGCGTCTCGGGGATCAGCGAGACGGCGAAGCCCCGCTCGCTGAGCGCGCTGACCGTGAGGCTGACGCCGTCGAGCGCGACCGAGCCCTTCTCGACGAGGTAGCGCCGCAACGCCGGCTCGACCTCGATCTCCAGCACCCGCGAGATCCCCTCCGGGCGGACCTCGACGACGGTCCCCGTGCCGTCGACGTGTCCCTGCACGACATGACCGCCGAGGCGGTCGCTCGGCCGCAGCGCCAGCTCCAGGTTGACCGGCGCACCGGCGCGCAGGGCGCCGAGCGAGGAGCGCCTGAGCGTCTCGGCCATCACCTCGGCCGTGAACGCGTCGTCGCGCACCTCGGTGGCCGTCAGGCAGACGCCGTTGACCGCGATCGAGTCGCCCTCGCCGAGCTCTCCGGCCAGCCGCGTGGCGATGCGCACGCGCGCGCCACCGTCGTCGAGCTCCAGCGCACTCACGCTGCCCCGGTCCGCGATCAGCCCGGTGAACATCAGGCGCCCGTCTTCTTCATATTAATATTAATTTTAACCATTAAAAATATTCACCACTCGCGCAGTCGCGCGGAGATCAGCAGGTCGTCGCCGACCCGCTCGCAGTCGAAGGTCAGCGCGCGCATCGCCTCGGAGATGCGCTCGACGCCCATCCCCTCCAGCGGGTCTCGGGCCGCGCTGCCGCCGAGCAGCAGCGGCGCGAGGAACAGGCGCAGCTCGTCGATCTCGCCGGCGTCGAGGAAGGCGCCCGCCAGGTGCGGTCCACCCTCGAGCAGCACCGAGGAGACGCCGAGCGCGCCGAGCTGCTCGAGCCCCGAGCGCACCCGCGCCGGCTCGTTCTCGCCCGTCGCCACGAGCACCTGCGCTCCGGCCGCCTCCAGCGCGTCCGTGTCCGAGCGCGCCGCCGCGCGCGAGACGACGACCGTCAGCGGGATCTCTGCCGCCGCCTGCACGAGCCGCGAGTCGGTCGGCAGCCGCGCGAGCGTGTCGAACACGACGCGCCGCGGCTGGGTCGAGAGCTCAGCCAGCTCCCCCTCCGGTCGCGCCGTCAGCTGAGGGTCGTCGGCCAGCGCCGTGCCGATGCCGACGACGACCGCATCGACCGACGCGCGCCAGCGGTGCGCCAGCGCGCGGCTCGACTCGCCGCTGATCCACTGCGAGTCGCCCGTACGCGTGGCCACCTTGCCGTCGAGCGTCATCGCCGACTTGAACAGCACCCACGGCCGCCCTACGCGCGCGTGCTTGCGAAAAGCCTGGTTGAGCAGCCGCGCGCGCGTCGCCAGCTCGCCGTCTGCCAGTACGACCTCGACGCCCTCGTCGCGGAGGATGCCGAGGCCCCGGCCCGAGGCCTTCTCCGTCGGATCATCCGAGCCGACCACCACGCGCTTGATCCCCGCCTGCAGGATGGCGTCCGTGCACGGCGGCGTCTTGCCCTCGTGGCAGCACGGCTCGAGCGATACGTACAGCGTCGCGCCGGCCAGGTCCTCCAGGCCGCACGCCTCGATTGCGTTGACCTCCGCGTGCGCCGCGCCGTAGCGTTCGTGCCAGCCCTCGCCCAGCACCTGCTCGCCGCGCGCGATCACGGCGCCCACGACCGGGTTCGGCTTGACCACGCCCGCGCCGCGATCGGCGAGTTCGATCGCGCGCGTCAGGTGCGCCTTGTCCGTGTCCGTGCCGATCGTCATCTCATCTCCTGCGACCCAGGATAACCCTGCTCAGGCCGCGCACCGGCCGCCGTGCAGGCGGTAGACCGTGATCGACGGACCCGGCCGGCCGTAGGCCAGCGGGTAGTAGTCGAAGCTCCAGTCGAAGCCGAACGGCACCGGTCCCGCGCCGCGCTCGTAGGGCGAGGAGCGGAAGACCACCTCGCCGCGCTCCTTCAGCGTGCGGTAGTAGGCGATCGCCAGCGGCACCGCATGGGGATCGGCGTATGCCCGCCCCGACTGCGTCGAGCCGCTCACCACCCAGCAGTAGCCCTTGCGTTCGTAGTAGCCCACGAGCGCCGGGCTGAGCGTGCGCACGTAGTTCTCCGTCGCCACCTGGGGGCCGCGCTGCTGCAGCGGCCCCGACGGGTCGGCGGGCGAGAGGCGGTCGACGAGGCCCGGGTACTTCAGCCACACCCCCCGGTTGCGCGTGGCCGGCACCGCCCCCGGGTGTTCGCGCGCCCAGCCGTCCGGCGAGATCGGCTCGGCCACGATCCGCGCGCGCAGCGGCACGTGCGCGAGCATCCATTCGCGCGTCACGTTGCGCGTGTCCGCCCGCGCCAGCACGAGACCGGAGTGCACGCTGTAGACGAGCCCCTGCGCGAGCAGCAGCGCCGCGAGCACGGCCGCCGCGCCGATCGCCAGCGGAGCCCGGCGCGCGTCCGGGACACGGCCGAGCAGCGCGGGGAGCCGGCCGGCGAGCCACAGCGCGAAGAACGCCGCCAAGAGGCACAGCAGCGGCAGGATCGGCATCAGCCAGCGGCCGAAGTAGCGGCCCTGCAGGCCCATGAACACGAGGAACAGCAGCGGCGCCGGCACGAGCATCCAGCCGAGCGCCGGGCGCGCCCGCCAGATCGCCAGGGCGCCGCCGAGCGCCGCCAGCGCCGGCAGCCAGCCGAGCCCCCAGCTGAGCGACCACAGGTAGTAGACGAAGCCGCCCTGCTTCGGCGCGCCGAGCTTGCCCTGGGCTTCGGCCGAGAGCGAGGATTGGTGCACCAGTTCGGCGTGGAAGGACTTGTAGTCGAGCAGCCAGAACGGATTTGCCGCGAAGAAGGCCGCGAACGCGAGCAGCGCCGTTAGGGCGACGCCGAGCGCCACCGCCGGCGCCGTGGCTCTGTCGATCCGCGGCCGGCCGGGCTCGCCGTTGCCGAGCAGGCGCGCTCCCGCAGCCGCGAGCAGCGGCACGAGCGCGATCCCGGCCGTGTACTTCGTCGCGCACGCCAGGCCGAGGCCGATCCCGGCGAGCGCGTAGTCGCGCTTTCGGCCTTTGCAGAGCACGCCGGCGCTGCCGAGCAGCGAGAGCGTCAGCGGCGCCAGCGTCGGCACGTCGTTGAGCGCCAGGTGCGAGTAGAACACCGGCAGGAACGCGACCGCCTCGATCGCCGCCGCCAGGAGGCCCGCGGCGCGGCCGAACAGGCGCGCGCCGGTCGCGTAGAGCAGCCACAGCGCGAGCACGCCGAGCACGGCGACCGCGACGCGCGAGAGCGTGTAGACCTCGGTCGGGTCGTAGGCGAATGCGTGGTGCACGCCGCCCGTGCCGCCGTAGGCGAGCGCGAACAGGTAGTGCAGCACGTAGGTGAAGCCCGGCGGGTTGGCGAAGTAGTGCGGGTTCAGGTCGTGCCCGAAGATCGCCACCGCGCGCGGCACGAAGTGGTCGGCCTCGTCGGCGTTGTACGCATACGGCAGCCCCTGCTGCACTCCCCACAGGCGCAGCCCCAGCCCACCGGCGAGGATCAGCCCGAGCGCCGGCCACGCCCAGCGCCGCGGCAGCTGCGCCCCGAGCAAGGCCGGGACGCGCTCAGCAGTTGCCATATACCGCGTAGTAGTGGCTCGTGAAGATGCGGTGGTAGCCGTCCTGCGGGATCTGGTCGCGCGGATCGTCGCCGACGTCGACGATCGCCGTGTAGAACACGGCGCTGCCCAGCGGGAACACCGCCACGCTGCCGCGCTTGATCCGGTTCTCGAGCGCGTGCGAGCCCTTGTGCACGTCCGCCCGCGCCTGGCTGCGCGCGACGATGTCGTGCTGATTGGTCGTGTCGAGGATCCAGCGCGCGTCGGGGATCAGCTTGTTGTTGGGCAGCGTCAGCAGCGGGCAGCGCTTCAGTTCGCGCTTGACCGCCGGGTTGGCCAGCGTCACGGCCAGGCCCTTGTGGAAGTCCTCGTGGTAGGCCAGCGTCGTGCGCAGGCTCGACAGGCTCAGCGTCGTCGCCGCCGCGAAGCCGCCGTAGAGCACGAGCAGCGCCGCGCCGGCCATCCACACGCGGCGCATCAGCGTGCCCGGCTCGAGCATCGCCCAGCCGCCGATCGCCACGGCGCAGAACAGCAGCGTCATCACGGCCGCGCCGAGCAGGTAGCGGTCGATCACCGAGGCCCCGGCGGCGCCCTCGAGCACGAACACGCCGAGCAGCAGCAGCAGCGCGGCCAGCGGCGTGCGCGTGCGCTTGGGCGTCAGCCAGACCGCCAGGCCGATGCCGGCGATCGCCCCGACCAGCACCGGCAGCTTGTCGATCCGCACGAGGAACGTCCAGACCGAGCCGATCACGCCCGTCAGCCCCTGCGTGCGGCCGAGTTCCTGCGCGAGGCCCGATGTCGAGGTCAGCGAGTAGAACGGCTTGCCCGTGACGATCAGGTCGACGAGCACCCACACGAGCGGACCGATCGCGGCGAGCGCCGCATAGAGGACCAGCTTGCGCCGCGAGACGCGGTTGGACGCGGTGGGCACGACGCACCACAGCCAGTACGCGCCCGCCGCGAACCATGCGTCCGGGCGCAGCAGCCCGGCGGCCGCCAGCAGCGCGAGCACCGCCGGCCCGCGCCGCGGCCTTTGCACCTCGAGCACGACCGCCCAGACGATCAGCGCGAGGTAGGTGATGTCGAGGTAGCCCTGCGCCGCGAGGTTCTCGAGGAAGAAGCGGCTGAGCACGAGCAGGCCCGCGACGAGCCCGACGAGCGGGCCGAAGCACAGCCGCCCGAGCCGGTAGAGCCCGGCGACGAGCGCGACGAACGAGCCGATCGAGCCGAGCACCATCAGCCGCGCGCCGCCGTCGCCGAAGATCGAGCAGAAGGCGCCGAAGGCGATCGCCAGCGGGTGCTCGGTCGGTCCGCGGTAGACGCGGAAGTCGGGCAGGTGCGCGTGCAGCAGATCGCGCCCCCACAGGAGCGCGTAGAAGGAGTCGTAGGTCGGGTAGGTCGGGTAGAGGAAGTAGCCGACCAGCGCGCCCACGCACATCGCCGCGAACGCCAGCTTCGCCCACGTCGCGGCACGCACCGCGCGGATCGGCCCCAACCGGATCGAGCCCGGTCGCCGCCGGGTGAGCGTCGCGCTTTCCATCGAGACTCGGCCGGCGCGATGACCGGCGCCGGCACGGCCCGCACGCTGTGTTGCCAGGACCGCCCTCGCGCTTTGGGATACTGCCGGGAGCCAAGTCTAGGCAATCGTGCCGATGAAGCTCATCATCCAGATCCCCTGCTTCAACGAGGCAGACCAGCTTCCCCAGACGCTCGCCGACCTGCCCCGCGAGGTGGACGGATTCGACGTCGTCGAGTGGCTGGTCGTCGACGACGGCTCGACCGATGAGACCGTCGCCGTCGCGATCGCCCACGGCGTCGACCATCTCGTGCGCCTGACCAACAACAAGGGCCTCGCCACCGGCTTCCAGGCGGGCATCGACACGGCCCTGAAGCTCGGCGCCGACGTGATCGTCAACACCGACGCCGACAACCAGTACTACGGCCCCGACATCGCCCGGCTGGTCGCGCCGATCGTCGCCGGGCGCGCCGACATGGTCGTCGGCGACCGCGAGGTGACCGGGATCGAACACTTCTCGCCGCTGAAGAAGGCGCTGCAGCGGCTCGGCTCGTGGGTCGTGCGCCAGGCCTCCTCGACCTCCGTCCCCGACACGACCTCGGGCTTTCGCGCCTACAACCGCGAGGCGGCGATCCAGATGCTCGTCGTGTCCAAGTTCACCTACACGCTCGAGACGATCATCCAAGCCGGCAAGCAGCTCGTCGCGATCGACCACGTCCCGGTGCGCACGAACCCGAAGACGCGCGAGTCGCGCCTGTTCCCCTCGATGGGCGCCTACGTGCGCCGCAACGCCGTCTCGATCTTCCGCATCTACGCGCAGTACGAGCCGCTGCGCGTGTTCTGGAGCCTCGCGCTGCTGATGGGCGTCGTCGCGATCGGCGTGTGGATCCGCTTCGCCGTGTCCTACGTCGAAGGCAACGGCAAGGGCCACGTGCAGTCGCTGATCCTCGGCGCCGTGCTGTTCATCGCCGCCGTCGTGCTGTGGGCGCTCGGCGTGATCGGCGACCTGCTCGCCGCCCAGCGCGTGATGACGCAGAAGACCTTCGAGCGCGTGCGGCGGATCGAGCTGCAGCTCGGCGTGGCGCCCTCGCACTACGAACCGGGCCAGCCGCCCGACGGCGCTCGCGCGGGCGGCGTGGCGCAGACCGGCGAGGCGCGCGATGAGCCGCGCCAGGAGGCGGTTCGCCTGTGAGCGGCGGAGTGACCGTCTCCGAGGACGGCGTCGTCACGGGCAACACCTACGACAAGTACGGCTCGGAGAACCCCGTCGTGCGCCGCCTGATGGCGAGCTTCGAGCGCACGCTCGACGAGCTGATGGCCCAGGCCCGGCCGCAGTCGCTGCTCGACGTCGGCTGCGGCGAGGGCGTGCTCGTGCATCGCTGGGCGCTTTCGATGCCGCAGGCCCGGCTCGTCGGCATCGACCTCGAGGAGGAGTCGATCCAGGCCGGCTGGGCCGAGCGCGGGGCGCCCAACCTCGAATACCGCACGACGGGAGCCGAGGACCTGCCGTTCGCCGAGGACGAGTTCGAGCTGGCGAGCGCGATCGAGGTGCTCGAGCACGTGCCCGACCCCGAGCACACGGTCGCCGAGATGGCGCGCTGCGCCAGCAGCCACCTGCTCGTGTCGGTCCCGCGCGAGCCGCTGTGGCGGATGCTGAACATGGCCCGCGGCGCCTACATCGGCCAGCTCGGCAACACCCCCGGGCACCTCAACCACTGGTCCAAGCGCTCGTTCACGAAGTTGCTCGCACGGCACGGCGAGGTCGTCGAGGCGCGCTCGCCGTTCCCCTGGACGATGCTGCTCGTGCGGCTGTAGATGGCCGCCCAGACCCTGTGAGCGCACGATCCGGCGAGCGCCCGCCGCCACCCGAGCGCCCGGCGCGCGCGGGTCCTCAGGCGGGTAAGCCGGACCGCTCTTACGGCAGCGGGGCTCGCATCCTGTCGATCGGCATCGCCTCGACCGGGCTGCTGACGTTCGCGTACTTCTCGATCGCCAGCCACGTGCTCGGCGAACAGCCGGCCAAGCGGATCGACCTGCTGTGGTCAGTCATGTTCGTGATCATCTCGGTGATCTACCGGCCGATCGAACAGCTGCTCTCGCGCACGATCGCCGAACGCCGGGCACGCGGGCACGCGGAGCACGCGATGCGCGTGCCGATGCTGATCCAGGCGACGTTCGCGCTGATCTTCCTGATCGTCGCGCTCGCGTTGCACGACACGCTGATCGACGACGTCTTCGAACACGAGGAATCGCTCTACCTCGTGCTCGTCGTCGGCACGCTCGCCTACGCCGCGAGCTACTTCGCGCGCGGCTGGCTGGCCGGGCACGAGCGCTTCGGCCTGTTCGGCGGGCTCGTGCTGATGGAGTCGGTCTCGCGCGTCTGCTTCGCGCTGGCCGTGGCGATCGGCATCGCCAGCGGGCAGACTGCCGTCGCGCTCGGGATCGCCGCGGCGCCGTTCGTCTCGCTCGTCGTCGTGCCCGTCGCGTTTGCGCGCACGCGTGCCGAGCGAGCGCTCGGGCGAGACGAGTCCGGCGGCGGGCACGAGGATGCGCTCGCGGCGGCGATCACCGTCGACGAGGCCGACGCGGCGCTCGCCGGCCCGGGCACGGAGGGCGTGCAGGAGACGGCCGCCCACTCCGAGCTCTCGCTCCGCCGCGGCGGCGGCTTCGCCGTGTGGGTCTCCGGGATCATGCTCTCCGAGCAGACGCTGTTGAACGCGGCCGTGCTGACCGTCGATGCGACCTCGCCCAACCGCGCGCTCGCCGGCATCGTGTTCAACGTGCTGCTGATCGCGCGCGCTCCGCTGCAGCTGTTCCAGGCGATCCAGACCTCGCTCTTGCCGCACCTCACGGGCCTCGAGGCAACCGCCGGGCACGAGGCCTTCGCCAAGGCGATCCGCACGACCGTGCTCGCGATCGCCGCCTTCGCCGGGGTCGTCGCGGTCGGGCTGCTGCTGGTCGGCCCGTTCGCGCTGCGCCACGTCTTCTTCGGTCAGGACTTCCACTACAAAGGCACCGGCCTCGCGCTGATCGGGGTCGGCATGGGTTTGCACCTGTGCTCGGGCGCGCTCAACCAGGCAGCGCTCGCGCGCGACCGCGCGCGCGCCGCCGCCGGCTGCTGGCTGCTGGCCGCGGCGGCGTTCGTCGGCTGGATGCTCGTTCCGGCCGTCTCAGAACAGCTGCTGCGCGCCGAGATCGGCTACGCCGGCGCCACCGCCCTGCTGGCGCTCGCGCTCACGCTGCTCTACCGGCAGGGCACTCAGGCCGCGCCGACCGACCCGGCGATCGCGCGGTAGGCCGCGCCGGGGTCGGCCGCGCCGAAGATCGCCGAGCCGGCGACGAACACGCTGGCGCCGGCCCGCAGGCAGGGCGGCGCCGTGTCGGGCGCGATGCCGCCGTCGACCTGCACGGCCACGCCGTCGCCGACGATCGCACGCACGCGCGGGAGCTTCTCGAGCGAGTGCGCGATGAACGCCTGCCCGCCCCATCCGGGGTTGACGGTCATGCACAGCGCCATGTCGATCTCGCCGGCCACCTCCGAGAGCGCACCGGCGAGCGTGCCCGGGTTGACCGCCACGCCCACGCACGCGCCGTGCTCGCGGACCATGCTCGCTGCGTACGCGATGTGCGGCGTGGCCTCGGCATGGAACGTGACCGAGTCGGCGCCGGCCTTGACGAACTCCGCGATCTGGCGCTCGGGGCGCTCGATCATCAGATGTACGTCGAGCATCGCCCCCGCCTCGCGCGCCTGCGCGGCGATCCCCTCGACGACGACCGGACCGAGCGTGATCGGCGGCACGAAGTGGCCATCCATCACGTCGACGTGGATCACGCGCGCACCGGCGGCGAGCACCTCGCCGACCTGCTCGCGCAGCCTGCCGAAGTCGGCCGAGAGGATCGACGGCGCGACGCGCACGCCGCCCAGGAGCTCGCGCCCCAGCTCGCTCATATGGTCTGCAGCATCGAGTCGCCGCAGTGGTTGCACTTGAGGATCGCGGTCGATGACATGCGCACGATCGTCGAGTGCTCGCCGCAGTTGGGGCAGACAGAGGTCAGCTCGAAGCGGTGCAGGCAGTACACGCAGCGGTAGCGGCCGGGCAGGTTGGTCGGGCGCAGCCAGGGCTCGCCGCAGTTCGGGCACTGCGGGCCGAGGTCGACGGACGCCTTGGCGGAAGCGTTCGGCTCGCCCTCCACGGCTCAGCTCCTGCGCAGCCGCGCGATGAAGAAGCCCGCCGTGCGATCGCGGTGCGGCAGCGTCACGACGGTCCCGGGCAGGGAGATCCGCGGCTCTCCGTCGCCGAAGGCCGGCAGCTCAGTGGCGAGGTCGTCGAGGCTGAAATCGGCGTGAGAATCGAGGAATCTTTCGATCAGGTGCTCGTTCTCGATCGGTGAGATCGTGCACGTAGAGTAGACAAGCACGCCACCCGGACGTAGAGCCCCCGCCCCGGCGGCGAGGATCGCCCGCTGCGTCTCGACCATCTGCACGACGTCGGCCTCGCCGACGCGCCAGCGCAGGTCGGCGCGCGCCTGCAGCGTGCCGAGCCCCGAGCACGGCGGATCGACGAGCACGCGGTCGAACGCGCCGGCCTCGGCGCGCGGCGCGGCGGCGTCGCCGAGCTCGACGCGCACGTTGGCGGCGCGCAGCCGCCGGGCGGTCCGCTCGAGCGCCCCGGCGCGCGCGCGGTTGCGCTCGACGGCGAGCACCGAGCCCTCGCCGCCCATCAAGGCCGCGAGATGCGTCGTCTTGCCCCCGGGCGCCGCGCACAGGTCGAGCACGCGCTCGCTCGGCGACGGGCCGAGCGCGCGCGCGACGAGCATCGCCGCGCGCGACTGCGCGAGGAACGCGCCCTCCTGCCACAGCGGCGAGTCGTGCAGGTCGAGCGGGCCGTCGAGCACGAGCGCCTCCTCGATCGTCTCGTCGCGGTGCGCGGAGACCGACTGCGCGGCCAGCGCCCGCTCGAGCGAATCGGGATCGGTGACAAGCGTGTTCGCGCGCAGCGCCACCTCGCCGGGCTCGTTGTCGCTCGCCAGCAGCGCCCGCGTGTCCTCGGCGCCGAGCCGGTCCCACCACAGGCGCACGATCCACTCGGGGTGCGAATGCAGCACGGCCGCGTGCTCCGGCGTCGCGTCGTCGAGTGAGCCGAGCAGCGCGCCGGCCCCTTCGCGCGCGGCGCGCCTGAGCACGGCGTTGACGAGGCCGTGGCCGCCGCGACCGTGGCGCTTGGCGAGCTCGACCGTGTCGGCGACGATCGCGTGGTCGGGCGAGCCCGAGAGGTAGAGCAGCTCGTACAGGCCCAGCCGCAGGGCGGCGAGCACCGGCGGATCCAGGCGCGCCGCCGGGCGCTCGGCGAGCCGGCCGATCAGGTGGTCGAGCGTGCCCTTGCGCTGCACCGCGCCGAAGGCCAGGCGCATCGCCAGCGCCCGGTCGCGCGCGTCGAGCCGCGCCGAGTCGGACTCGGCGCGCAGCGCGAGATCGGCGTATGCGCCGTGCTCGAACACCCGTCGCAGCACGGTGTAGGCGCAGCTGCGGGCGGGAGCGATCGCCTTGCCGCGAGCATCCGCCCGCGGCCGGCCGCCAGCCTTGCTCGGCCCACCGGAGCCTCTCGCCTGCTCGTGCACTGCGGCAATGATCCGCTATCCGGCGCGGGCGGCGCGGGCCGGGGCGCTGACCTCGGCCAGATCGCGCGCCAGGCGTGCGGACTCTGTCTCGGCGAGCGTGGCGATCGTGATGCGGATCGCGGGCGGGCTCGCCGCGAGCCGGTAGGGCGCGCCCGGCGCCACGACCCAGCCGCGCTCGGACAGCGCGCCGACGACGCCCGTCTCGTCCTCCACGGGCACCCACACGTTCAGGCCGGACGCCGCCGAGGCCTGCACGCCCTCCTGCGCGAGCTCGTCCAGCAGGCGCTCGCGCCGCGACGTGTACGTTGCGGCGGCGCGGGCGGTCAGCTCCTCGACGTGCGGGTCCTGCCACAGGCCGAGCACGAGGCGCTGGAGGATGTGGCTGACCCAGCCCGGACCGCACTGCTGGCGCCCCTCGACACGCGCGAGCGTCCGCCGGTCAGCGGCGAGCACGGCCAGGCGCAGGTCGGGACCGAGCGCCTTGGCGACCGAGCGCACGGCCGCCCAGCGCTCGCGCCCGGCGGTGAGCGTGTGCAGCGTGCTGCCGGCGACCTCGCCGAGGTGATCGTCCTCGATCACGAGCACGTGCGGCGCCTGCCCGAGCACGGCAGCGAGCGCGGCGGCGCGCTCGGCGTCGAACGCGGCCCCCGTCGGGTTCTGCCCGCGTGGCGTGAGGATCGCCGCGCCGGCTCCGCGCACGAATGCCGACTCGAGCTCGGCCGGTTGCATGCCGCGCTCGTCGACGGCGACCGGCTCGGGCGACAGGCCGCGGGCCCGCAGCAGGTCGAACAGCGCCGCGTAGCCGGGGTTCTCGACGGCCACGCGATCGCCGGGGCGCAGATGGACGTCGAGCACGCGCTCGATCGCGTCGAGCGCACCGCCGACGATGCAGGCTCGCTCGGCCGCGATCCCGTCGGCGCGCAGGCGCTCGCACGCCAGCTCGGCCAGCTCGGGCAGCGCCGCCGGCTCGCCGTAGAGCCGCAGCGGAAGGTTCGTGCCGGCCAGTGCGCGCTTGAGGTCGGGCAGCAGCTGCGGGTCGGGATTGCCCTGGGAGAGATCGCGAGCGCCCGGGGGGATCGGCAGCGGCGAGCGGCGCGATCCGATCGGCGGGCGTTCGCCGATGCGCGATCCGCGCCGCGGCTCGCTCACGACCACCCCCCGGCGGCGCAGCTCGGCCACGGCCGCGGCTACTGTGACCGGACTCAGCCCGACCTCGACCGCCATTCGCCGGATCGAAGGCAGCGGAGCTCCGGGCATCAGCGCCCCTTCGGAGACGGCCTGTTCGACGCTCTCGACGAGCTCAGCCGCGTTGCCGCCGATGATCCTGTACTGTATTGACTCAGTCAACGTTCTGTACTGTAACAGTTTGGAGGATCGCGTGCCACCCTCTCCGAGCGCCTCGAACGCAGCGCCCCCAAAGCCGGCCTCCGATCGCGTGCGCCTGCGCCGCAAGCGCGAACGCGGCAACTACGACCGGGCCGCGATCGACGCGATCCTCGACGAGGGCCTGATCGCCCACCTCGGCATCGCCGACGAGCACGGCCAGCCGTTCGTGATCCCGACGCTGCACGCTCGCCGCGGCGACGTCGTCTACCTGCACGGCTCCACGGCGAGTCGCACGCTGCGCGCGCTCCAGGGCGGCGCTCCCGCGTGCCTGACCGTCTCGCTGCTCGACGGGCTCGTGCTGGCGCGCGCGGCGATGCACCACTCGGCCAACTACCGCTCGGCGATGCTGCTCGGCCAGGCGCGGATCGTCGAGGACGAGCACGAGAAGCTGGCGGCGCTCGAGGCGATCGTCGAGCACATCGTGCCGGGCCGCTGGGCCGAAGCCCGCCAGCCGAACGAGAACGAGCTGAAGGCGACCGCCGTGCTGGCGCTCGCAATCGAGGAGGCCTCGGCCAAGATCCGCACCGGACCGCCGATCGACGACGAGGAGGACTACGCCCTGCCCGTGTGGGCCGGGGTGATCCCGATCGCGAGCGAGGCGTGCGCGGCCGAGGCGGACCCGCGCCTGGCCGACGGGATCGCGGTGCCGGACACGGCGGCGCGCTATGCGCGCCCGGGCGCCGCGCACTAGCTCTGGGGGCGACCGGGCGCTCCGTGCCCGCGCAGGTAGGAGGCGGCGTCCATCGGCCGCCCGCCCGGTGGCTGCACGACGAGCAGCTCGAGCGCGCCCTCGGCGCAGGCGAGCAGCAGGCGCCCGTCGCGCTCCACCAGGCCCAGCTCCAGATCGTCCGTGGCCGGAAGCTCGAGCGTCGCGAGCGCCGCCTCCTGCACGCCCAGCATGGCGCCGTCGGGCAGCTCGGCGCGGGCGCCGATGTGCGGGTGCAGCGCGCGCACGACCCGCTCCAGCTCGACGGCCGAGCGGGCGGGGTCGAGCAGACGATCGCTCGGCTCGATCTTCTCGGCATAGGTGACGCCGGCCTCGTCCTGCTCGACGAACTCGAGCTCGCGCCCGGCGGCCAGCTCGTCGAGCGCGCCCAGCAGCAGCTCGCCGCCGATCGCCTGCAGCCGTGCGGCGAGCGAGCCGTAGCTGTCCGCCGGTTCGATCGGCTCGCTCTGCGATGCCCAGACGGGTCCGCTGTCGAGCCCGGCCGTGAGGCGCATGATCGAGACGCCCGTACGCTCGTCGCCGGCCATGATCGCGCGCTCGAGCGGCGCCGCGCCGCGCCAGCGCGGCAGCAGCGAAGGGTGCACGTTGAGCAGCAGATGCGCAGAGAGCAGCGGCTCGCGGATCAGCGCGCCGAACGCACACACGACGACGGCCGCGGGCTCGACGGCCGCGATCCGCGCCACCGTCTGCTCGTCGTTCACGTGCTCGGGCTGCTCGAGCGCCAGGCCGAGCGCACGGGCATGCTCGGCCACGGGCGGAGAGGAGAGGCGTCGGCCACGCCCGCGGGGACGGTCCGGCCTGGTCAGGACCAGCGAAGGGCGATGCTCGGGGCGCGCGGCGAGCCGGTCGAGGATCGACGCGGCGAAGTCCGTCGTGCCGAGGAAGACGATGCTCAACGTGCGGGCGCTAGCCTAGGCGGCGTCAGCCGTCTCGCGCGCCTCGCGCATCGCGCGCATCGCCTCCTTGCGCGCCTCGCGGGAGATGCGGTCGAGGATCAGGATGCCGTCGAGGTGGTCGACCTCGTGCTGGATCACACGCGCCGGCAAGCCCTCGGCCTCGAGCTCGAGCGACTCGCCCCGCTCATCCTGCGCGCTCACCCGCACGCGAACGGCGCGCTCAACCTCGACGTGTACGCCGGGCAGGCTGAGGCAACCCTCCAGGGCGCTCTCGAGCTCCTCGCTGCGCCACTCGATCACCGGGTTCACGAGCGCCGTCAGCGGATCTTCGGCGTAGGCGCGGTAGACGAGCACGCGGTGCAGCACGCCGAGCTGCGTTGCGGCGAGCCCGACGCCGAGCGCGTCGTGCATCAGCACGCCCATCCGCTCGACCTCCTGCGCCAGCTTCTCGTCGAAGCGCTCGACGGGCAGCGCCTTCGCCCGCAGCACGGGGTCGCCGAGCTTGCGCACGCGCGCCAGCGCCGCGTCGCGCCTGGCACGGGTCTCGGGATCGAGCTCTTCGGGCGCGTCCTGCTCGCGCTCGACCTCGACGTCGGCCTCCTCGGAGACCGGCGTCGGCAGCTCCTCGAACTCGGGTTCCTCAGCGGTGTCGCTTTGTGCGGCCATCGACGTTCAGTCTATGAGGACGCTTGGCCGCTTGGAGCGTGGACGCCGTTACTTCTTCTTCGGTTTGACGATCACCGTCTGCGTGTGCGAGACCGGGGCCCCGCCAAACGACGACTGGAATTTGAGCACGACCGAGACGGGGACCCCCTTGCCTTGCTTCAGCGCGCTCTTCAGCGCCTTCAGCGCGGAAGCGCTCGGCTTCAGCGTGATCGTCACGTTGCCTGCCGCGCCGACCGCCTGACTTCCCTTGGCGTAGGCGATCTTCGCCGGGCGGCACTTTCCGGCGAGACGGAGTTGGCCCGCCTTGCACTTGCTCGCCGACACGAACGCGCCAAACTTGCCATTCGGGAACGTCGCGGCCCAGCCGAGCATGCCCGGATTGGCAAGCGCGAGCGTGACTGCGATCGCGCCCGTTTTCGGGTTCGCCGCCGAGCTCACAGTGAAGGTGCTGTTCGGCGCCGGGGCGGTTACAGTGGTCGCCAAGGCGCTCGTCGAGTTGCCCGTCAGGATTCCCGGGCCGCCCGTCCCACCGTCACCTCCGGCGCCCCCGCCACTCGATGAGGCTGCGAATTCCGCTTTGACGCTGAGTGCTTTCACCGGGATCACGACTTCGCACGTATCGGCTGTCGCTCCTTCGCAGGCGCCACCGGACCAGCGAACGAATGTGGACCCGCTCTCGGCTGTCGCGGTCAGCGCGACTTTCTGCCCTTCCGCGAATTCGGCCGAGCAGGCTGCGCCGCAGCTGATGCCGGCGGGCGAGGACGAGACCGTGCCTTTGCCCGTCCCGACCTTCGAGACTTCGAGCGCGAATTTCGGGGAAGCAGCGAATTCAGCTTTGACTTCCCGCGCTTTGTCGAGCGTGACTTTGCATTTGCCAGCTCCAGCACAAGGTCCCGCCCATCCCGAGAAGGACGAGCCGGCTTCAGGCGCAGCCGTCAGCGTGACTTCGGTGCCTTCGGGGAATGTTGCCGAGCACGTCCCGCCACATTCGATTCCAGCGGGTGCCGAGATAACGTTGCCGCTTCCGGTCCCGACCTTCGCGACTGAAAGCGGGAATTCCACGATCGGCGCCGCGACTTTGACGATATGGCTGACCGGCGTCCCAGTCGAGCCGGTAAGGGAGTCCTTCGGCGTCATCGTCACCGTGTATTCGCCTTCGAGAGCGAACGTATGAGTTGGGCTGACCCCTTCGGCGCTGCCGCTGTCGCCGAACGTCCATGAGGGATCGAGGCTGCCGTAGGGGTCGGTGGCGCTGCCGGTGAAGCCGACGGGAGACCCAGCGGTCGCCGAAGGCACGGCGAAGGAACCTGCACCGAGATTCAGCGGCTTCATAAGGCACGCTTTGCCGGCGTTGTCCCACTCGCTCTGCAAGTAGTAGTGGCCTTCGTCGATTTCCTGGTTGAACAGCGTGCCTTCCGCAGCAGTACCGCCGAGCACGGGCAGGAACGAGTTGGGATCCTTGCCGATCCCGTTGGATGGCCCGTGCACGCCGTTGCACTTATCGCCGATCTCCTCGCCGTGGGCGTCCACCCAGGCGGTTTCTTCGTTGACAAGCGGGTCGGTGACGGCCTCGATGTACTCGTGGCTGATGTACTTCAACGCGACGTCGGCAAACCTCGTTTCGGTGTTTTTGCCGGCGGCGTTGTCAGGGTTCGGCTGTTGAATCTGCGCGTGCCCATCGTCCTGACAGCCCTTAGCATCGCCACCGTCAAGCAACGAGAACGGGATGTCGGCGTAGATGGTCTCGTTCGCCGTTCCCGGTTCGATGTAGCTGTGATAAGCGCAGAAGACATTGTTTGAGCACGCCTGTTCAAACACGCCCGGTTCAAATTCCACTTCTTCTTCGAAGCAGGTCGCAACTTTGTGCGGCAGCAGCAGGAAGTAGAGCTGCGTAGGCCCGACGGGCAGTTTTTCCGCCGTGATGAACCTCGAGAGCTCTGCTTGGAGCTGTTCATCCAGCAAGCACTCGGTGTACGGCGGACCGGGATCGGCGAAAAATCCGTTGGGCGCAGTGCATTCGCCCGTGGGGTATTTTTCGGTGTCGGTCTTCGGGGCGGCGGACGTCGAGCTGTAGGCCGCGTGGCCGGTCGAGTCCGTGTACTGCCCGGCGATCGCGAACACGTTGGTGGGCAGCCCGCTGTCGTGGGCGACGCTGCCGAAGAAGCCATCGACGATGCCCTTCGTCGTAGTCTTGAATTCTTCGTTCGGATCCCAATAGATCACGTGCGTCGTCGCGCTGTGCATGACCGGTCCGTCTTCAGCGTTGAAAAGCTGAGTGCCTCCGCTGGGTCCGACGTCGTAGCGGTGCGCAAGGGGACTGCCCTGAAGCCCTTCGGCATGTTGCGTTTCATATCGCCCGGCGAGATCGGCGTTGACAGCACTGTTTATCGGGGTGATTCCATAGCCGTGGCCACTGATCTTCGCGACGATCGCACCCGCAGGCGTCGCCACTGCGGCGAGCGCGACCAGCAAAGCAAGCGTGCAGAGGATGACCACGAACACCTGTGAACGCCTCGCGCTGAGCGACCCCACGATTGCTACCCCCGGTTGTAGATGAGCTTCGTCGCCCGTGCCGATCGCCCTGCGAAGCCGGCTGGACCAGCGGTCCGCCAAGATATTCACGCACTCCCCCGTCTTCGTTTGCGCCGTCTTCGTTTGCGGATCGGCATATTAGCCGCCAGTCTGGCTACTGCGGATCGACGTCCACGCTGAAGTGGACACCTTGATGAGCGCGCGATGCGGCCGCCGCAGCGACGGCCTCGCCCACATCCTGCACGGCAGGAAGGCGCGCGGGTGCCTTGACCACTAGCGACTCGCGCTCGCGGCCACGCAGGCGAAACAGCGGCGCCGGCCCGAGCACGCTGATCGACCCCTTGGCTCCGTCCCTCTGACCCGCTCGGGCAGCGAGTGCATCGCGTACGGCGACCGCCGCCCTGCGAGCCGCCTCGCTCTGCTCAGCCGAGCAGACGATCCTGATCAGGTGAGAGAACGGCGGATAGCCGAGCGCCAGCCTGCGCTCGAGCTCGCTCGTCAGGAAGGCCTCGCTGTCATGACGGGAGGCGAGTTCGATCGCGCGCGCCTGCGGCGCGATCGTCTGCACCAGCACACGCCCCTCGCCGCCACGCCCGACGCGCCCGGCGAGCTGAGCGATCAACGCGAACGTGCGCTCCTCGGCACGGAAGTCGGGAAAGCGCAGCGTGGCGTCGGCGTCGAGCACGACGCCGAGCGTGACGTCGGGGAAGTCGTGCCCCTTGGCCACCATCTGCGTGCCGATCAACACGCCGCAGTCGGCCGCCTCGAAGCGGCGCAGCAGCGCGGAGACGGCGCTCTCGCGCGTGGCCGGCGCCTCGGGGACGCTCGGCTCGAGCGCAGCCTGCGCGGACGCGCCCGCCGCCGTGTCGGCGTCGAGCCTGAAGATCGGAAAGGCGCCGTCGTCGAGCACCGTCGCCAGCTCGTGCTGCAGGCGCTCGGTGCCGGCGCCGTGGCGGGCGACCGAGGTCGAGCCGCACGAGTCGCAGCGCTCGGGGGCGCGCTCGCGGTGGCCGCAATGGTGGCAGGCCAGGAACCCGCCGGCGCGGTGCAGCACGAGCGCGACATCGCAGTCCGGACAGCTCCACACCTGCCCGCACGAGCGGCACGAGAGGAAGTTCGACCAGCCGCGTCTGTTGAGCAGCACGATCGCCTTCGAGCGCTCCTCGCGCACGCGCGCAAGCGCCTGCACGGCCTCGGGATGAAGCCCCTGCCGGGCGCCCTGCAAGCACTCGCCGCGCATGTCGAGCACGTCCACGCGCGGCAGCGGGCGTCCGTCAACGCGCCGGGGCAGCAGCGAGGACTGCACGCGATGCTCGCTCTCGGCGCGCGGCGTGGCGCTGCCGAGCAGCAGCAAAGCACCGCTGCGGCGCGCCCGCTCGGCCGCTACGTCGCGCGCGTCGTAGCGCGGATCGCCTTCGTGCTTGTAGGAGGAGTCGTGCTCCTCGTCGACGACGATCAGCCCGATGTCGGGCAGCGGCGCGAGCACCGCCGAGCGCGGCCCGATGCACACCCGGGCCTCGCCGGTGCGCAGCCTCAGCCACTCCTCGTGGCGCTCTCGCCGCCCGAGACCGGAATGGAGCACGGCGACGATGTCGCCGAAGCGGGCCTGGAAGCGGCCCACGGTCTGCGGGGTCAGCCCGATCTCGGGAACCAGCACGATCGCGCCGCGTCCCGCGGCCAGCGTCGCCTGAACGGCCTGGAGGTAGACCTCGGTCTTGCCCGAGCCGGTCGCACCGTAGAGCAAGAACGTCCCGGCGCCCGCGTCGATGGCCGTCACGATCCGCTCG
>DATINR010000169.1:0-2604 GCA_035473995.1 Solirubrobacteraceae bacterium | reverse complement strand
CTGCTGGCCGTTGGGCGAGATCTGCGGCGAGAAGCCTTCGCCGAGGCTCGTCTTCTGCGAGCCGTCGCTGCGCATCGTCCAGACCAGCGCCGGCGAGGTCCCCGACTGGGTCACGTAGGCGATCGTCGGCTGTTGCGGCGGCGCGGGCGCGAGCGCGGGCGCCGCGATCCCACCGCTCGCGAGCGCGGCCGTGATCGCGACCGCGAGAGCCGGCACGGGCACGAGCGCCGCAAGCCGTCGAGCGCGTCGCGCGACGATCGATTTGCCTACCCCCGCGAGCATGCACACAGGCTATCCGCGAGCGGGGATGGCACGGCTCGGCGTGCACCGCTCATGGGAGTCGTCCAGCACCACGAACGGCGCGATCTCTGCGAGACTGTCCGCATGGCCAGCACGATGCCGCGAGCCGCCGCCGGCGACGCGCCGTGGAAGACGCACACCGTCTTCAACCAGGCGCCGCCGCTCGAAGGCGTCGACCTGTTCGAGAGCAACACCCCGCTCGTCGAGGCGACCGAGCGCGAGGGCGCCGGCTGGGTGCGCGAGCGGGCGTCCGAGCTCGGTCGCTTCGTCGGCGGCGAGCCCCAGCAGCTTTGGGGCCGGCTGGCCAACGAGAACAAGCCCGTGCTGCACACCTTCGACCGCTTCGGCAACCGCATCGACGAGGTCGAGTTCCACCCCGCCTGGCACGAGCTGATGCAGATGGGCGTCGCCAACGAGCTGCACTCGCTGCCGTGGACGAGCGCCGAACCCGCGCCGCACACCGCGCGCGCCGCCCTGTATGCGACCGCGATGCAGGCCGAGGCCGGCTTCTGCTGCCCGATCACGATGACCTTCGCCGTGATCCCCGCGCTGCGCGCCCAGCCCGAGCTGGCCGCCGAGTGGGAGCCGCTGCTGATGTCCACGAGCTATGACCCGCGCCTCGTACCGGCCGGCGAGAAGGGCAGCGCGATCTCGGGCATGGCGATGACCGAGAAGCAGGGCGGCTCCGATGTGCGCGCCAACACGACCGTCGCCCGCGCGCTGAACGGCGGCGGCGCCGGCGCCGAGTACGAGATCGTCGGGCACAAGTGGTTCTGCTCGGCGCCGATGTCCGACATGTTCCTCGTGCTCGCGCAGGCCGACGAGGGCCTCTCGTGCTTCCTGATGCCACGCATCCTGCCCGACGGCTCGCGCAACGCGTTTCACATCCAGCGCCTGAAGGACAAGCTCGGCAACCACTCCAACGCCTCCTCCGAGGTCGAGTTCCACGGCGCCTGGGCGCGCATGGTCGGCGAGCCCGGCCGCGGCGTGCCGACGATCATCGAGATGGTCGGGCACACGCGCCTGGACTGCGTGATCGGCGCCGCCGCCGGGATGCGCAGCGGCGTCGGCTCGGCCACCCACCACGCCGCCCACCGCAGCGCCTTCGGCAAGACGCTGATCGACCAGCCGCTGATGCAGAACGTGCTGGCCGACCTGTGCGTCGAGTCCGAGGCCACGACGGCGCTCGCGATGCGCCTCGCGCGCGCCTACGACGAAGCGCAGGAAGACGCCGACGCCGGCGAGAACGAGACCGACGCACAGCTCTTCAAGCGCCTCGCCACGGCCGTCGGCAAGTACTGGAGCTGCAAGCGCGCCCCCAACCACGCCTTCGAGTCGCTCGAGTGCTTCGGCGGCGCAGGCTACGTCGAGGAGTCCGGCATGCCGCGCCTGTACCGCGAGGCGCCGCTGGCCTCGATCTGGGAGGGCTCGGGCAACGTGATGAGCCTCGACGTGCTGCGCGCGCTGACGCGCTCGCCGCGCTCGCTCGAGGTCTTCCTGCGCGAGGTCGAGCAGGCCGGCGGCGCCGACGCACGCCTCGACGCGCGCGTGGACGGGCTGAAGCAGCGCTTCAGCGACCCCGCCACGCTCGAGAGCCGCGCGCGCCGCGTCGTCGAAGACATGGCGCTGTGCCTGCAGGGCTCGCTGCTCGTGCGCCACGCCCCGTCGGCCGTAGCCGACGCCTTTTGCGCCTCGCGCCTGGGCGGCGACGGCGGCCTCGAGTACGGCACGCTGCCCGCCGGCAGCGACTTCGGCGCGATCATCGAGCGCGCCCTGCCCGACGTCGACCGCTGAGGCGCATCCAGCCACTCATCGGCCTCGCGCCACGCAGACCGCGCACGGAGCCGCGAAACGTCCTCACCGGCCACAGGAGCTGAGGTTTCGGGCGCCTGCGGCCGATAACTCCGTGATGCACCCCGCGATGCACAGCCTGCGCACGGACAAGCGCCTGATGGCCTACACCGCCGCCGCCATGTACGGCGCGGCGGCGCTCGACGGCTTGATCGAGGCGCTGCTCCCGCGCGGTCCGTCGTTCACGCTCTTGCCAGCGCTCGCCGCGATCGCGACGTGCGTGTTCCTGGTGCTCGTGGGACCGCGACTTCCGCGCTCGTCCCTGGCGCTGCTCGGGCCGATCGGGGTGGCGCTCACGGCGATCGCACTCGCGACGACGCTGGGGGCGGGCGACGGCGCCATCCTGTACACGCTGCCGGCGCTGTGGACGACCTTCTTCTTCGGCCGCCGCGGTGCCGTGGCGATCATCGCGTGCGCCGCGCTCGCTCACGCGCTGGTGCTCGTCTCGCTGCC
>DATINR010000168.1:0-7985 GCA_035473995.1 Solirubrobacteraceae bacterium | reverse complement strand
AAGCGCCACCTCGCCCGCGCGGTCTGGCAAGCTCTCCGCAGCGCCGAGGGCAGAGACCCGGGCGTCTGCGCATCGCACTTGACCTATTCACCCAATTTGCGTCCAGTCGCAGCGCTGGACTTGACATAGGAGCAACTCGTGCCACCAGAGGAGCGCTTCGTCCCACGCTTCGCGGCTGAGCCGCCGCAGGAGGAGCTGCCCCACGGCCGCTGGGCGCGGCGCCTGGAGCAGGAGCTGCTCGGCGCCTTCGCGCAGATCGACTCCGGCGAGGAGCAGCTGGGCGAGCCGGGCGAGATCGTCTGGTACCCGGACCGCACATGGCACGGACGCACATACGTGCCGGCGACGGCACCGACGAGCGAGGGCTACGAGCTGTTCGGCTACGTCCGCTACCTGGCGCCTGAGCAGGGCGGCCAGCCGAGTGACTTCTTCTCATTTATTGATTTCACGGAAGAGACAGCCGCGCGCAATCCGGACTGGCAGATGGATCTCTGCGACGAGGTGGTCGGCTCGTGGCGCGGAGAGTCGGGCGCGGTGGCGGCGATGACGCTCGTGTGGGGCCATCCGCTGGTCTCGGGCGGGCGCATCGCGACGGCCGAGCTGGCGGGGCTGGCGGTCGACCAGTGCGAGCTGCGCAGCGAGCGCTTCACGCTGATCGCCCCCGACGACTACCGCCACGACCTGCTCGAGATCAAGCTGTTCGGCGTCAGCGGCAAGCAGCTGGCGGCCGAGTCGCTGTATGCCGCGGACGACGACGCGACGGCGCAGGACGCGCCGGCCGACTAGGAGGGTCTAGCGAAACTCGCTAGGCCAGTAGTGGTGCGGGTTTGTAGGGCTGCTCGCATCGGTCGTACCTCGCTTTTGTAGATGGGCTACCCCATGTCTGTCGTGGGGATGAGCAGGGCAGCGCTTTCCGCCCGGACGCGTTCGTACACTCAGCCCTGCTCGCGCTACTCCCTGCGTCACACGGATGACCCAGGACGGCCCCAAGGGCGCTTGTCATGTCGCGGGCGGATTCACACTGCCCGTTGCCGTCCGCGCGGCAATTAGACTGGCATTTCAGCGGTAGACACGACGACGACCCGAGCATCGGGGCGCTCGTCGCGGCAGTTCTACGGCACCTGCGCCAGTCCCGGGCGTGCACCAATCCGGGTCCAGATTCGGCATGCAATTTTTCGGAGGAGCCCCGCCTTTGGAGCAGACGCAGCGAGCTTAGAAATTGACGGGAGGAGGAGTTAGAGGCTCCTCCTCCCGTCACATGCGGCGGTGGCGGAATTAGGCAGACGCGCCCGGCTGTTACCCGGGTGGTCATTCGACCGTGCGAGTTCGATCCTCGCCCGCCGCACTTTGAGCACATGGGGAACCCACCTGCTCACCTTCGGTATACCCGATACCAGTCCGTCGCGTGCGTCGCGGGCGGACCTTTTCGGGACCCGTTTTCAGCCGTCAGACGGCGCTTTTCCGTCCGGTCCGACTGGTAGTTTTCGGCATCAGCAAGCCAAAAGTGACCCCCGCGACGCGCCAACGTCCGGGGGTCCGGACCAAGGAGATTGCGCCTCCATGGACGTGCCAAACGTAGCACGGCGATCCGTCGCCGCTGACCGCTTGTCCATCCTCGAATCGGCGGAGGTTTCCCGCCTCGTCGATGAGCTTCAGGCGACCCGCTGGACGGGTCGCCCCGGCTACCCGCTGAGGGCGATGGTCGGCATGGCGCTGGCGAAGTCGCTCTACGCGATCCCGACCTGGACGCGAACCGTCGCGCTCGTCTCCGAGCATCCGACGCTCGCCCATGCCGTTGCACCTGATGGTGACGTGCCCTCCGTATACGCCTGTTATCGATTCACGGCGAAACTGCGCGAGCACGCGCATCTGCTGGAGGGCTGCATCGCTCGCGTGGTCAAGGAGTTGAAGCGGCGAAACCCGGTGCTCGGGTGGGACGTGGCGATCGACGCCTCGGATATGCCCGCCTACGCCAACGGCCAGCGCTTCGCCTCGAAGGGCGGACGCGAACGACCCGATAGCGAGTTCTCCGACCCGGATGCGTCGTGGGGCCATCGCTCGGCCGTCTCCACCCGCAAGGGTGGCGGGTTCTACGGCTACCGCCTGCACATGGCCGTGTGCTCGAAGACAGACCTCCCCCTCGCTTGGACCGTCGAGACGGCGAAGGCAAACGAAACGCAGTCGGTCGCCCCGCTGCTCGACAGGCTGCACGCGCTTGGCATCGACCCCGAGACGTGCGCGATGGACAAGGGCTATGACACGTCGCCCGCCTATGACGCCTGCGCCGAGCGGAGCGTGCTGCCGGTGATCCCGTTGCGACAGACGACGGCCGTCAAGCGCGGCGAGGACAAGCCGCCGACGTGCGAGCACGGCGAGTGGCGATTCGCTGGCGCTGACCGCAAACGGAACGCTTGCAAGTGGCGCTGCCCGACCGGGGAGTGCAAGCCCGCGTCGGTCTGGATCAAGGCCGACCGCCTGCACCCGCTGATCCCGCGTGAGACGCTGCGCTGGAAGGCGCTCTACCGACGACGCGCGTCAGTCGAGCGGCAGTTCGGACGCCTGAAGCATGAATGGGCTCTCGCGCCGCTGCGCGTGCGGAGAATCGAGAGGGTGCGGCTACATGCCGACCTCACGATCCTCACGCAGTTGGCTTGTGCGCTGAGCCGGACTACAGCCCCGCCCGCCGAAGCAACTCACTCGCAGGCACGTCCAGTCCTGCGGCCAGCTTGACCATCGTTTCGAGGCTCACGTTGAACTCGCCGCGCTCTATGGCCCCGTAGTAGCTGCGGTCCAGCTTGGCGCGTGCCGCGAATCCTTCCTGCGAGAACCCACGCTCGACCCGGACCTCGCGGATCGCACGTCCGAGAGCCTGAGTCGCCGCTGTCTTGCGTGCCACGGCTCAGACCGCCCGCCCGACAAGCTGCGCCATCCGCACCCCGGCGCGGCTGGCGAACACAAAGCCATCGCTCGTGCGGTAGATCAGACCGGCCCGGAGAAGTCCCCGGATCGGGGCCATCGGGTCGCCGCTTTCAATCTCTCGCCCGATGTCCTCAGCCGACCAAAGCGGCTGGCAATCGTCCGGCTCTGTCAGCAGATAGAGCACGTCGCGTTCCATCCGGTCGAACGCGCGTGCGGGGTCGTCAATATCCTCGTCGTGCATGGGAGTTACGGCTCCTTTGCCACGACCCCGGGGCAGTTAGCGCTGTCGCCGGGGTCAATTTGTATGGAGCCGCCGACGCTATGGTTCGTCGGCCACGCCGTCAACCAGTTTCGCTAGCCGTTTCGCCGGACCCTCCTAGTCCAGCGCTATTTGGCTCCGCCGGCGTTTTTGCAGGCGGCCAGCGCGCGGTCCCTGGCTTCTCCGGCCGCCAGCGGCGAGGCGTTGACCAGTTCCCGGCACGCTTCCTCGACGGCTTTGCGCTTCGCGTTGACGTCGCCGCTGTCGGCCTTCTGGCAGATCTCTTCGAGCTTTTCCCTGGTGCTCTGTTTCAGGTGAGGCAGCGACTGGACGCCGTGACGGCACGAGGCGACGGCGGCCGCGCCGCCGGGCAATTTTGGCGAGGTGCTCGTGGGAGTCGTCGCGGTCGAGCTCGAGCCGGTCTGCGCGGTCGAGGGCGTCGAGGATGTCGCGGCGCTCGAGCCGGAGGAGCTGCTCGTCGAGCTCGAGCTGCCGCAGCCGGCCAGCAGCACCGCGGCGGCGAGAATGGGCAACAGGGACGCGTGGAGCCGACGAACCATCGCGCAGATCCTATTCTTTGGATTCGTTTTTTGCGCGGCGCTTGAACGAGGCGGCTTCCTTGGCTTCTTCGGCGGCCAGCTGTTCGCGCGCAGCTTTTTCGCCGGCCGATTCGCCTCCCGTGTTCCCCTGCTTCTGTTTGCTCGGTTTCTTCGCGTGCGCTTTGGCCTTGTGCGTGTGCTGATTCTTGCGTGCACCCGACTTGCGCGTGCGCGGTTTGCGCGAGCCCTTTTCGGAAGCCTGCTTGGCCAGCTGGGCTTCGAGCTTCTTGCGTTTGGCCGCCACTTCGGCTTCTTCGCGCTTGAGCGCAACGACTTCCTTGGCGCGCAACCTGGCGCGCACCTGCGCTTCGGCTGCTTCCTGGCTTTTCGCGACAACTTCTTCGTCGGCTTCGGCGGCGCTGCCACGATTGCCGCCTTCGCCTGAGCCTTCGCCGCAGCCGGCGAGCAGGGCCACCGAGAGAACGGCGAGCGCGAGCAGGGGCAACGGTCGCAACCGCGCCTTGTCAAATGCCTGTCTGAGCCACTGCCACATCGTCATCCCGTTTCGCTCGGAGCCGTCGTCACCTGCTGCTGCGGCACAGTCTGCGTCGTCGCTGCACGTTCGGCTTCGATCTTCTTGCGTTCGGCTTCCTGCTTCTGCTGGGCTTCCCTCTTCTTGGCTTCTTCGCGTTCCTTGGCTTCCTTGGCTTCCTTGGCCTTGGCGGCCGCTTCGCGCTGCTTCAGCTTGGCGTCGGCTTCCGCTTCGTGCTTCTTGGCTTCCTTGTCGGCCTTTTCTTCGCGCTTCTTGGCCTTCGCGAGCGCCGCCTTTTCGGTCTTCTTGGCTTGTTCTTCGGCGGCTTCTTCGCGTCGCTTGGCTTCGAGCTCGGAGAGCAGTTCGCGGTTTTTTTCGGTTTCGGCCGCTTCTTCGCTCTTTTCGTCGGGGCCTTCTTCGCCGGTTTCGGCCCCCGCGCCGGTGCTCACTTCCACAGGTTGGGTGGACCCGTTCGATGAGCTGCCGCAGCCACCGAGCGACACCGCGACGGCGATCGCCAGGAGCAGCGCCAGCGGCATGCGCACCACCGCGCGGCTCAGCTTCGACATTCGCTTGAAACTAGCAGTTGACCCTCCGCCGCTCAACAGTCATCCGAGATCAGATCCCCCTGCAAACACCGGAGAACGAGCCGCTCGGCGGGGAGGCCGGGAGGGACCGCCCTGGGCGCGATCGGCGACGGCGCCGAACTCGAGCACCTGCCGAGGATCGACTCGCGGGTCGATCGCGGCGACCGGGGCTTGCGCCTTCAACAAGATCTCCCGGTACTCCTCCTCGGCGTCGGACTGCATCACGATCGCGCCGCCGACGCCGATGCTCGCCCGCTCGCCCTCGACGACGATCGTGCGGATCACGATGTTCAGATCGCAGCCGCCGCTCAGCCCGAGGTAGCCGATCGCACCGGAGTACACGCCGCGCGCCTCGCCCTCGAGCTCGTCGATGATCTCCATCGTGCGCTTCTTCGGCGCGCCGGTCATCGAGCCGCCGGGGAAGCACGCGCGGATGCAGTCGGGCGGCTCGACGTCGTCGCGCAGCAGGCCGCGCACGGTCGAGACGAGCTGGTGCACGGTCTCATAGGTCTCGACGTGCATCAGCTTTGGCACATGCACGGTGCCGACCTCGCAGACGACGCCGAGATCGTTGCGCAGCAGGTCGGCGATCGTCAGGTTCTCGGCGCGGCTCTTCTCGTCGAGGCGCAGCTCCTCGGCCAGGCGCACGTCTTCGGCGGGCGTCCGGCCGCGCGGGGAGGTGCCCTTGATCGGCTTCGCCTCGACCCAGCCGTCGCGTCCGACGCGGAGGAAGCGCTCGGGCGAGGAGCTGACGATCGCGCTGGAGCCGAAGCGCAGGTAGGCCGAGAACGGCGCCGGGTTGATCCTGCGCAGCGTGCGGTAGAGCGCGAGCGGGTCGGCGCTCGCCTCGGTCGTGATCTTGTTGGTCAGGCAGACCTCATACGTCTCGCCTTCGATCAGCCGCTGCTTGCACGTAGCGATGTCCTCGAGGTACTGCTCGTGCGAGCGGCTCAGCCGCAGCGCAACGGGTCGCTCGAGCTCGGCCCCGTCCCACTCGGAGTCCCCGATCGACGCCGGCGAGGCCAGCCGCAGGCAGGTCTCGGCGATCCAGCGATCGGCCTGCTCGGCGCTGCCGGGCTCGGCGATGCAGAGCACGTAGGTGCGTTGCTCCAAATGGTCGAAGGCGATCAGCCGGTCGGCGAACACGAAGGACGCGTCGGGCATCGAGGAGGAGTGCGTGTCGTTGCCTTCGCAGTCGGCCTTCAGCTCATAGCCGAAGTAGCCGACGAAGCCGCAGTTGAAGTCGAAGGGAAGATCGTGCGAGAGGTGGCGAACGCGGCGCATCTCGCGGCTGAGGTAGTCGAAGATCGACTCCCGCAGCAGCTCGATCTCGCCGTCGGCTCGTTCGATCCGCAGCTCGCCGCCGGAGACGTCGTAGTGGATCGCGGCCGACAGCGGACCGCCGGTGGCGCCCATGAAGGAGAAGCGGGCGCGCTCGTCGACCTTGCTGCTGTCGAGCCAGAATGCCGTCTCGTCGGCGCCGTAGAGGTCGACGAAGGCCCGCTCGGTGTCGTACAGCGTGTCGAGCCGCTCGACCTTGAGCACGAGCTCGGCGGGACCTGCGACCGGCGGGCGCGGCTCGGCGGGCGGCGGCGGGCCGGGAGTCGAGGCGGTCGTGGACGCCCCGCCCGAGCGCGCCTGGAACTGGCGCGTGAGCTCGCCGAAGTTGGCGAGCAGCTTGCGCCCGTGTTCGGTGCAGATCGACTCGGGGTGGAACTGGACGCCCCACTGCGGGCGCACCTTGTGCGCGACGGCCATCAGCACGCCGTCGCTCGTCCAGGCGATCGGCTCAAGCTCGTCGGGCAGCGGTTGCGCGACGCACAGCGAGTGGTAGCGCACGGCCTGGAACTCGCGCGGGATGCCGGCGAACAGGGGCGAGCCCTCGTGCAGCACGGCGCTGATGCGCCCGTGCATCACCTCCGGCGCCGAGAGCACCTCGCCGCCGTTTATCCAGCTGAGGCCTTGGTGGCCGAGGCACACGCCGAGCAGCGGCACCTGCGCCTCACGGATCGCCTCGGCGCAGACGCCGAAGTCGCCATCGCGCTCGGGGCTGCCCGAACCGGGGGAGATCACGATGTTGTCGAACTCCAGCCGCTCGAGCGCGGCCCAGCCGGCGGCGTCGTTGCGCACGACGATCGGCTCGTCGCCATTGACCTCCGCGAGCAGCTGGAAGAGGTTGTAGGTGAACGAGTCGTAGTTGTCGATCAGCAGCGTCTTCAAACCGCCCGCACGATGCCACAATGAGGCGCGTGCCTGACCCGTCCCGGCCGGATCGCACGATCGGGCTGTTCGAGACGCTGCTCGTGCTCGACGGCTCGCCGATCGAGCTCGACGCCCACCTCGACCGGCTGGGCTCGAGCGTGCGTGAACTGTTCGGCGCCGAGCTTCCGCCCGGCACGCGCAAGCTCTTACGGGAAAGGGCTTCCGTGCTCACCGTCGGGCGTCTGCGCCTCACGGTGGTGCCGCGCGAGGACGGCTCGCTTGGGACGGCCGTCGTCGCGGCGGCCGTCGACCCGAACGACCTGTTCCCCCCGTGGGAGCGCGCCGTCGCGCTGCGGGCACTCGTGCTCCCGGGAGGGCTGGGCGCGCACAAGTGGGCCGATCGCGAGCGTCTGGCCGCGACCGAAGCAAGCGAAGCCGCGGGCACGGTGCCCGTCGTGCTCGACGTCGGCGGTGAGGTGCTCGAGGCCTCGCGCGCCAACGTGTTCGCGATCGAGGACGGCGCGCTGGTGACCCCGGCCGCCGACGGGCGCATCCTGCCGGGCATCGCCCGCGCCCGTGCGATCGAGACGGCCGGCGCGCTCGGCTTCGAGGTGCGCGAGGAGCGCCTGGACGTGCAGCGGCTGCTCGCGGCGGGGGAGGCCTTCCTGACCGGGTCGGTGCGTGGAATCGAGCCCGTCCGCTCGCTGGACGAGGCCGAGCTCGCGCCGCCGGGCGAGGTGCTCGGCGAGCTCGCCGCCGAGATCAGGCGCGTGTGGAGCGGCGTGGGCGACGCCGGCACGCGCTCGCTCGCTACCTGATCTGCATCCCCGAGATCGCCCTCGAGATCACGAGCTGCTGGATCTCCGCGGTGCCCTCGAAGATGTCATAGATCTTCGCGTCGCGGTGCCAGCGCTCGACGGGGAACTCCCTGGTGTAGCCGTTGCCGC
>DATINR010000167.1:0-22058 GCA_035473995.1 Solirubrobacteraceae bacterium | reverse complement strand
TCGTAGCGGCGCTGCGGCGAGCCGAGCACGGTCATCATCCGGCGCATCCGGTCCAAGCCGAAGCGCATGCCGAACAGCTCGAGCGAGCGCAGGTGCGCTTCTGCCTCGTGCTCGCCCCACGACGGGGGGCGATGGGTCTCGGGGCGCGGTGTCGATGTCATGCGTGCTCGGAGCGCGCCGCGCGGGCGCTGCCTACGCGTCGGGGTGCTTGCGCAGGTAGTCGATGAACACGGGGCGCAGCGCCTCGCCGAGCTTGCCGTCGCCGCTGTGAATCGCATCGGAGATCAGCCCTTTGGAGAATTGGATGTCGTAGTCGGCCTCGCCCGTGTCGCCGCTCGCCGCCTCGGCGGCCGGGATCAGCTCGAGCAGCGACCAGAAGAACTTCACGTCGAGATGGCGCTCGGCGCGGCGCACGGCCCGATCGTGCAGCTCGTGCGTGGAGAGCTTGTCGAGATCCTCGCCGGTGGTCATGTCTTGCTCTGCTGCGATCGCTGCACTCGTGCTGTCCGGATCAGGGCGCCGAGCAGGCGCCTAGCGGTGCTTGCGCCCGCGGCGTCCGCGGCCGCGGCTACCGCGAAACAGGGGCCACAGTTCCTGGCCCATGGCCTTGAGGTCGAGCTTGCGCGCCAGCTTGCGCAGCTCGGCGCGCTGCTTGAGGCTGAGGTTGCCGATGCGCCCGCGCGATTCGGCCACGAGTTCGGCCAGACGCGCGCGCTCCTTCGCCGACAGCGCGTTCCAGCGGCGGCTGACGATCATCGCGGCGCGCGTCAGCGTCAGCCACGGCACGGCGCCGACGGTGCTCTTGACGAGCGACTTCGATTCGCTTCGCTTGGACACAGGGCGATACTAGCGGTAGGCGGGGGCCCCGCGCTCAGGCGGACTGCTCGCGCGGCGAGTCCTCGTGGGCCTCGTCGGGCGCGGCTTCGGTCACGAGCGTCGGCGTGAGGCCCTTCTCGACGGTCTCCTTGGTGACGACGCACTTCTTCACGTCGCGCCGCGAGGGCAGCTCGAACTGCACCTCGAGCAGGATCTCCTCGATGATCGAGCGCAGGCCGCGAGCGCCCGTCTCGCGCGCGAGGCCCTTGTCGGCGACCGCCGTCAGCGAGTCCTCGGAGAAGACGAGCTCGATCCCGTCGAAGGAGAAGAAGCGCTGGAACTGCTTGACCAGCGCGTTGCGCGGCTCGACGAGGATCGAGACGAGGTCCTCGCGCGTCAGCTGGTGCACGGCCGAGACGACCGGCAGGCGGCCGATGAACTCAGGGATCAGTCCGTACTCGATCAGGTCCTCGGGCAGGCAGTGCTCGAACACCTCGCCCTTGTCGCGTTCGGCCTTGTCCTCGATCGCGGCCGCGAAGCCGACCCCTTTGTGGCCGATCCGCCGCTCGATGACCTTGTCGAGGTTGGCGAACGCGCCGCCGCAGATGAACAGCACGTTGGTCGTGTCGATCGTGAGGAACTCCTGGTGCGGGTGCTTGCGCCCGCCCTGCGGCGGCACCGACGCCTGCGTGCCCTCGAGGATCTTCAGCAGCGCCTGCTGCACGCCCTCGCCGGAGACGTCGCGCGTGATCGAGGGGTTGTCGGCCTTGCGCGCGATCTTGTCGACCTCGTCGATGTAGATGATCCCGGTCTCGGCCTTCTTCACGTCGTAGTCGGCCGCTTGGATCAGCTTGAGCAGGATGTTCTCGACGTCCTCGCCGACGTAGCCTGCCTCGGTCAGCGCCGTCGCGTCGGCGATCGCGAAGGGCACGTTGAGGATCCGCGCGAGCGTCTGCGCGAGCAGCGTCTTGCCGCAGCCGGTCGGCCCGAGCAGCAGGATGTTCGACTTCTGCAGCTCGATGTCGGTCTCGCCGGACATCATCATCTGCACGCGCTTGTAGTGGTTGTAGACCGCCACCGACAGCGTCCGCTTGGAGGGGTCCTGACCGACGACGTACTCGTCGAGCACGTCGTAGATCTCACGCGGCTTGGGCAGGTTCTCCAGGTCGAACGCCGGCGGCGCCGAGAGCTCCTCGTCGATGATCTCGTTGCAGAGGTCGATGCACTCGTCGCAGATGTACACGCCGGGCCCGGCGATCAGCTTCTTGACCTGGCGCTGGGACTTGCCGCAGAAGCTGCACAGGAGCTGCTCGTTGGAGTCTGTCGGCCGTGCCATCGCCAGCTATCTCAATGCTCGGAGATCACGCGGTCGATGATCCCGTACTCCTTGGCCTCCTCGGAGGACATGAAGTAGTCGCGATCGGTGTCTTTGCTGACCACGGCGAGGTCTTTGTTCGTGTGCTTGGCGATGATTTCGTCGAGCCGTTTGCGCACGTCGATGATCTCTTTGGCGTGGATCTCGATGTCGGTCGCCTGGCCTTCGAAGCTAGAGGAGACCTGGTGGATCAGGATCTTCGCGTTGGGCAGCGCCATGCGCTTGCCCGCGGCCCCGCCGGCGAGCAGCAGCGCGCCCATCGACATCGCGATGCCCACGCAGATCGTCTGCACGTCGGGCTTGACGAACTGCATCGTGTCGTAGATCGCAAGGCCCGCGTAGACCGAGCCGCCCGGCGAGTTGATGTAGATCGAGATGTCCTTCTCGGGGTCCTCGGACTCCAGGTGCAACAGCTGCGCGACGATCAGGTTGGCGATCTGATCGTCGACGGGCGTGCCGAGGAAGATGATCCGCTCGTTGAGCAGGCGGCTGTAGATGTCGAACGCGCGCTCTCCTCGCGAGGTCTGCTCGACGACCATTGGAACAAGTGGGCTCATAGTCTCGCTTTGGTTTCGCTTTGCCGGCCGGATTCCTCCAATAGGAGGCTAGCTGGCCCAGTCATCTAGCTGCGCTCGGTTGGGGTCCACAACTTGCCGGCACCGGCGCCCGACCCGGCGCCGGCCACGGCGCCCTCGCCACCGGCGGCGGCGCCCTCCGGCTCGGCGTCCTGCTCGGGCGTCCACAGCTTCTCGCGCGCCTCGGCCTGCTCGGGCGTGATCGCGCTGGCGCGCTCGGCGATCAGCTCTTCGGCCATGCGCGCGGCAACGCTCTCGCGCAGCTCCTCCTCGCGGCCGCCGGAGCGCAGGTCCTCGAGCAGCTTCTGCGGCTCGGCGCCTTCGCGCTCGGCCACGGGCGCGAGCTCCGCGAGCATCCGCTCCTCGCTCGGCGCCAGCTGCTCGGCGGCGACGACGGCCGTGAGCACGGCCTCGCGGCGCAGCGTGCGCTCGGCGTCGTCCTTCAGCTCGGCCAGCATGTCGGCCTCCTCGCGACCGGTGATCTGCAGCAGCATCTCGCGCGAGATGCCCTGGTGCGCGAGCGAGTGCAGCCGCGAGTCCCACATTTCGCGTGTGCGCGACTCGATCAGCTCGTCCGTGACGGGGACCTTCGCGGCGGCGACGGCCGCGTCGAGTGCGGCTGCGCGGAACTCTGCCTCGGCCCGCGCCTGGTCGTTCTCGAGCAGCCGCACGCGGATGTCCTCGCGCAGCTCGGCGAGGTCGTCGAAGCCGGCGTCGATCGCCAGGTCGTCGTCGACTGGCGGCAGCTGCTTGGCCTTGACCTCCTTGACGGTCACCGCGAACACGGCGTCGCGGCCGGCGAGCTGCTCGGCGGGATACTCGGCGGGGAAGGTCAGCTCGACGTCCTTCTGCTCGCCCGCGCTCGCACCGACGAGCGCCTCCTCGAAGCCCGGGATCAGGTTGCCGCCGCCGAGCTCGACCAGCTGGTCGCGCCCCTCGCCGCCCTCGAATGGCTCCAGGCGCTCGCCGTCGTCGTCGCTGACGGGCAGCGAGCCGGCGTAGTCGATCACGACGAAGTCGCCCTCCGCGGCGGCGCGCTCGGCGGTCTCGAGCTTGGCCAGGCGCTCGCGCAGCCCTTGAATCTCGGCGTCGATCTGCTCGTCCTGCACGACGGCCTCGCGACGGGGCACCTCGAGTCCGGCGTAGTCGCCGAGCTCGGCCTTCGGCACGACGCCGATCTCGATCGAGAACTGCAGCGTCTCGCCCTCGCCGGGCAGCTCGGCGAGGTCGAGCTTGGGGTCGCCGACCGGAACGACCCCCGCCTCCGAGATCGCCTGCGCGTACCAGCCGGAGAGCGAGTCGCGGATCGCCTGGTCGAGCACGGCCTCGCGACCGACGCGCTGGATCACGAGCGGCGCGGGCACCTTGCCGCGGCGAAAGCCGGGCAGCTTCAGCTCGCGGCCGAGCTGGCGGGCCTTGCCCTCCAGGCGCTGCTCGACCTCGGCCGGCGGGACCTGCACGTCCACCCGCACGCGCGAGTCTGGAAGCTCGGCGACGGTCGTCTTCAGCGCGGCGCTCACGGCTGCCACGATACCGTGCCGCCGCATGAAGCCTCGCAGCAGCGGACGCGCGCACAGGCGCCTGGAGACGTGGCTGTGGACCGGGCCCGTCGGCCACCTGCTCGGCGGCGGACTCGACGTCGCCCAGGGAGTGCTCGCCTACCTGAGAACGCGAAAGGCGGGCGGCGGTCCCAGCTCGCGCTGAAACCGCCGCCCGCCCGGTTTGACGGACGTCGTTTCGAGAGTGACGCCTACGCGGTGACGGCCTGACGGCCGAAGCTCAGCGCCACCCCGCGCGGGAGCACGAGCACGGGGCTCGTGGCGATCTCGACGAGGTGCGCGGCCGACGCGCTGATTCCGACGCGGCCCTGCTCGGCCTCGGGGCGGGAGTCGACGACGAGCAGTCCGGCCTCGTCGTTGGCGACCGGCGCGACAGACGCGCCGAGCGCGGCGGCAAGCGACTCGGCGCTCGCGCGCGCGCCGCCGTCGGCGTCGCCGATCGCGACGATCGACTGCACCGACGCATTCGCGTCGTCGGCCAGGCCGACGGGCGCCACGGCGACGGCGACGGGGCCGCCTTCGAGCAGCTGCTGCGCGGAGTTGCCGATCGAGACGTGACCGGTCGCCGTGTGCGAGTCAGAGCAGAACACGACGACGCTCGCGCCCTCGCTCGCGGCCAGCGCGCTGAGACCCTGCGGGGTCGAGCGGTCGGTCACGACGTGACGGGCGATGTCGGCGTTGCCGAACAGCTGCGCGCCGCGGGACAAGAGCTCCTCGGCCTCGCTCTGGGCGAGCTTCTCGCGGTCGAGGTCGGGCTCCTGGGAGTGGCGCACGTAGGCAAGCGCCACCTCGGCGCCGGCCTGGCCGAAGATGCGGCCGAGGGCGATCGCGTCGTCCTCGTTTGCGGTCCCGTCGTAGGAAACGATGATCTTGGTGGACATGGTGGCTCCTCTGTGATCTGGGCCGGCGTTCGGTAGCCGACCTTGAAGTTCGTATCGATTGCTTGCTTCTCGATCATCGTGGCACGTTCCTGCCATCAGCTCCAGTGATCTTTTTTATATTTATTATAAGATGAACTTATGCTCAACGTCGCACGATTGAAGGTGCTCAAGGAGGTCGCCTATCGCGGCTCCCTGTCGAGCGCCGCCGAGGCGCTGTCCTACACGCAGTCGGCCATCTCCCAGCAGATCGCCGCGCTCGAGGCCGAAACGGGCATGGCGCTGCTCGAGCGCCATCCGCGCGGCGTCAGCCTGACTGCGGCCGGGCAGACGCTCGTCGGGCACGCCGAGGGGATCCTCGCGCGACTTGACACCGCCGAGGCGGCCCTCTCGGCAATCGCCGGGCTGCGCGGCGGGCGCCTGCGGATGGCCTCCTTCCCGACGGCCGGCTCGACGCTGATGCCCGTCGCGATCGCCAAGTTCCGCGCCGCCTATCCCGAGGTCGAGCTGACGCTCGCCGAGGGCGAGCCCGAGGAGATCGTGCCGCGCCTGCGCGCCGGCGAGCTCGATCTCGCGCTGCTGTTCGAATTCGACGGCGAGCAGCCGCTGGGCGAGGACCTCGCGCGCTCGCCCCTGCTGCAGGACCCGCTGTACCTCGCGCTGCCGCGCGAGCACCGCCTCGCCGGGAAGGCCAAGCTGCGCCTGTCCGAGCTGCAGGGCGAGGCGTGGGTGCAGACGTCGAGCTCGAGCCCCTGCGCACGCCACGTCGTGCGCTGCTGCCATGCCGCCGGCTTCGAGCCGACCGTGTCGTTCGAGAGCGACGACTACCAGACCGTGCAGGGGCTCGTCGCCGCCGGCGTCGGCGTCGCGCTGATCCCCGAGCTCGCGCTGTCGGTCGTGCGCGAGGACATCGTGATCCGCGCGCTCTCGCCCGCGCCGCCTGTGCGCCGCGTGATCGCCGCCACGCCCGAGGGTGCGCGGCTCGTGCCCGCGGCGCCCGCGATGCTCGGCGTGCTCGGACAGGCGGCCGACGAGCTCGAGCAGACGGGGCGCCTGCCTTAAAGCACCAGGGGTGCCTGGCCGCTTTGGCCAGACACCCCGGTGCTGCTCGCCCTTGCGTCGGGCGGGTGCTTCTAGTTGCCCCTAGACAGGCAGTGCTTCGTAGACGACCTTCCCGAGCAGTGCGTAACCAGCTTCGGTCGGGTGGATGTCACCTTCGATTGGGTTGAACGGGAAGATGACGGTCTTGCCTTCTTCTTCTTCTTTTTTGTTCGACGCTTCGGTTTTAGCTTTGTTTTCCGCTATCGCCGTCGGGTTGCACATTTCGGTGAATTTGCAGATTTTGGTCTGCTCCGATTTGCTGCCTTCCGATTCGCCGTTGAACTTCACGAACGGGTTCGCGAATACAACTTTGCCCGGGTTGTTCGCAACCACGTTGGCTTCGAGGTATTCGTTGAACAGTTTCTGCAGGGCGTCGCTGCCCGGCAGGATGAACGTGAACGGGTTGTAGAAGCCGACCAGGACGACTTTCCCGGTGTAGCCACCTTCGCCGTAGATTTTGCCAACGATCGTTTCGATGTTTTTGTTGACGGCGAAGAAGATCCCTGGTGCGGCGCCAGCCACACAGGCGTTGATCGCGCCCGGGATTTCGGAGGGTCCGTAGAACTGTTCGCTGCCTTTCGGCTGTTCGGTTTTGCCCGTCGTTTCGATGTCTTTTTTGACTTCGGCCTTGCAGGCTGCGACACCTTCGAGCTCGTCGTTCGCGCCGATGTTCAGCGAGATCGCCGTGATCGGGTGCGCCGGGCTGCCACCTTTGAGGATCTGCAGCATGTTGGACGCCTGCGATTTACCCGGGTACGGGTTGTGCAGGGGCCCGCCGGCCGTGCCGGGACCGAAGGTCGTGAACAGCGCCTGGTAGTTGCAGTTGGTGCCCAGGCCGATGTTTTTGCCTTCGCCAAGGAACGATTTCGAAGTCTCGCCGGGGCAACCGTCGTTGACTTCCACCATCGCCTTGTTGTCTTCCGATTTGTTGCCCCTGACCTTCTTGGCGTAGTAGTTCGTGTAGCCTTTCTCGAAGAAGGCTGGTGAGTCGCCAGGTGCGTTTTCGGTGTGTTTGACCTGCGTGTAGCCGAAGGCAAGCGAATCGCCGAGGGCCAGATACGTCTTTGTCGGGTGGGTCACAGCGCCGGCCGTCGGCGCAAATACGAGCGCCGAGAGCGCCAGCACGAGCGCCATACAGCACCCGATAAGCCGTCCCCGTCCTGCAGAGCCGTTCATGGCTTGCATGTCTCACATCCTCCTCTACGAAGCGGAGTCTGCCGACAGCGGCAACCGCCCTCGTGCAGCCCCATCTTGGAATTGTTCCCTCTTACAAAAAGCCCACAACCCCAACTGCGGCTGCAGTACGTGGATCAGCATAGTCAACGAGGCGCTCACGTGTCAAGTGCGGTTTATCGCAAGCGGGGCGGGGCCCTGAGCCGCTCGCCGTCCGGAGCCGCTGTCATCTTGGGGCGGTGACGGTTCTGCTTCTTGTCCTCGGCCTCGTGCTCGGCGCCGCCTGCGCGGCGGCCGTGCTGGCGCGACCCAATCGCCGCCGCATGCACGAGGAGATGAAGGCGATCTCGGCCGACGTGCTCGTGCAGACGGGCGACTCGCTGGCGCGGCGCCTGGAGGAGCAGCGGCGCGCCGAGCAGGAGCGCGCCAGCGGCGAGCTGGCCACGCGCACCGCCGAGTTCAAGGGCCTCGTGCAGCCCGTGCAGGAGAAGCTGGGCCGGATGGAGGGCGAGATCGCCCGCTTGGAGCGAGAGCGCCGCCAGGCCCACGGCGAGCTCGCGCAGATGGTGCGCATGCTCGGCGACGGCGTCGGCACGCTGCGCCAGGAGACCGGCAACCTCGTCTCCGCGCTGAAGCGGCCCTCCACGCGAGGCTCCTGGGGGGAGATCCAGCTGCGCAACGCCGTCGAGATGGCCGGCATGGTGGCGCACTGCGACTTCCTCGAGCAGCACACGATCGCCGCCGACGGCGGCGTGCTGCGCCCGGACATGCTCGTGCGCCTGCCCGGCGGCAAGCTGATCGTCGTCGACGCCAAGGTTCCGCTCGACGCCTACCTCGCGGCGCTCGAGGCCGACGGCGAGGATGCGCGCGAGCTGCAGGTCGCGCGCCACGCCAAGCAGACGCGCAGCCACATCGCCAAGCTCGCCGCCAAGGGCTACCACGGCCAGCTCGAGGCGACGCCCGAGTTCGTCGTCATGTTCGTCCCCTCCGACGGCATCTACCAGGCCGCCCTCGAGGCCGATCCTTCGCTGATCGAATTCGGCGTGCAGCAGCAGATCCTGATCGCCACGCCGACGACGCTGATCGGCCTGTTGTGGGCTGCCCATCACGGCTGGCGCGAAGAGCGCATCGCCGAGTCCGCGCGCGAGATCGCCGAGTCCGCGCGCGAGCTGCACCGCCGCCTGGGCCGTTTCGTCGAGCCGCTCGGCAAGGTCGGCCGCCAGCTCGACTCGGCCGTCGCGGCCTACAACGTCGCGGTCGGCTCGTTCGATGCGCGCGTCGTGCCGCAGGTGCGCAAGATCGAGGAAGCCGGTGCCGCGTCCGACCGCGAGGTCTCGAGCCCGCCGGCCGTCGAGACGACGGCGCGCACGGTCACGGCCCGGCTGGCCGTGGAGGGCGATCCGGCCGATGCTGCGGACGAGCTCGAGCCGACCGCCCCGCAAACGCTGCAGGCGCTGGAGCTGGCCCCCTCGCCGCGGATCTCCGCCGGCGCGCGCCCAGCACGACGATCAGCGTGAGCGCGACCGGCACGGTCGCCGGCAGCTCGTCGACGAAGAAGAACAGCAGGTCGAAGCAGGCCGCGAGCACGGCGGCGAGCAGCGCCGCGCGGGACTGCACGCCGCGCCCGGCGCCGAGCGCCAGCAGGGCGCCGAGCGCGCCGGCGACGAACAGGTCGCCGTAGCCCATCACGGCCGAGCCCAGCGCCTCGCTCTGCAGCCGCGGCAAGCCGGCGGCCGGGTGCGCCGCGTTGAGCGCGTCGTTGGGACGCTGCAGCAGATCGGAGATCACCAGGCCCGCGTCGACGAGCGCCATCGCAACGATCCCCGCGGCCAGCCAGCGCGGCGGCGTGACGGCGGCGAGCAGCACGCCGAGCGCGACGCAGCTGAGCGCCGAGAGCGCGAGCGCCGCCGCCTCGCCTCCCAGTCCGCCGGCATCGGCCCATGCGAGCGCGAACAGCGGCAGCACGAGCAGCGCCCTCGCGGGGCGCGCGCCGCGGGTCAGCCAGCCGAGCGCGCCGGCGGCCAGCAGCGGCACGGCGCCGAGCGCGAGATAGGTCAGCCCTTGGGCGCTGGCGTGTTCGGCGAGCAAGCCGGCGAGCACGAAGCTGAGCACCGAGAGCGGCGGGATCACGGCCCAGCGGCGGTCGCGCAGCCGCGCGATCGCTGGCACCTGAGGTACGCGTGCCAGCGCGACGACCCCGCCCTGCGCCGCGGAGAGCAAGCCGATCGAGAGCCAGAACGGAAGCATCGCCGTCCAAGATAGATTCCCGCCGCCCGGCGGGCGTACGATGCCACCTAGCATGAGCACGATGAACGCGCCGACGGCGCAGGCGCCGCCGATCCTGCATCTCTCGACAGTCGTCGGCAGCCCACTGCGCGACGCCGACGGAGAGCGCCTGGGCAAGGTCGCGGACCTGATCGTGCGACTCGGCGGCGTCGGCTACCCGCCGATCACGGGGTTCCTCGTGACCGTGGCCGGGCGCACGTCCTACCTGGGCGTGGATCGCGTTTCTGAGATCGGCGCCGGCGGCGTCGTGCTGCGCAAGGCCAAGCTCGACCTGCGCCGCTTCGAGCGCCGCCCCGAGGAGGTGCTGCTCAAGCGCGACCTGCTCGATCGCCAGCTGATCAACGTCGAGGGCGCGCGTTTGGTGCGCGCCAACGAGATCGAGCTGGCCCTCGTCGCCGGCTCCTGGCGCGTCGTCGGCGTCGACACGGGCCCGCGCGGCGGGCTGCGGCGCCTGTTGCCGAAGGGGCTCGGCTCGCACATCGCGACCGGCGAGTTCCTCGACTGGGCCGGCGTCGAGCCATTCGTAGGGCACGTGCCGACGGTGCGCCTGCGCGTCCCCCACCCCAAGCTCGCCAAGCTGCACCCGGCGCAGATCGCCGACCTCGTCGAGGCTGCGTCGCGGCGCGAGGGCGAGGAGATCATCCAGGCCGTCGGCGACGACGACCGCGAGCTCGAGGCGGACGTGTTCGAGGAGCTCGACGACCACCACCAGCAGGAGTTCCTCGAGGACCGCCCCGACGCACAGGTCGCCGAGATCCTCTCGCGCATGGCGCCCGACGACGCGGCCGACATCCTCGGCGAGCTCGACGAGGACCGGCGCGAGCCCGTGCTCGCGTTGCTTCCGGTCAGCCACCGCGTGAAGGTGCGCGCGCTGCTCGGCTACGACCCCGACGAGGCCGGCGGGCTGATGAGCCCCGACTTCATCCTGCTGCGCGGCTCGACCTCGGCCGGCGACGCGCTCGAGGCCGTGCGCCGCAGCCGGATCGCGCCCGAGCTCGTGACCTACATCTACGTCAGCTCCGCCGAGGGCTCGCTCGAAGGCAGCGTGCCGGTCGCCGCGCTGCTGCGCGTCGACCCCGGCCAGCGCCTGGAAGCGACCGTCAAGCACGAGACCCCGTGCCTGTCTCCGGACTCCTCCTTCGAGGAGGTCGCGCGGCAGATGGCCGACTACAACCTGACCTCGATCCCGGTCGCCGACGAGACCGGGATGGTGGGCGTCGTGACGGTCGACGACGTGCTCGAGGCGATGCTCCCGCGCGGCTGGCGCAGGCGCTTCGGGCTGCTCGGCGAGGACTGACAGCGACCGCTCGCTTCGCGCCGCAGGGACTGAATACACTGCGCGGCATGAGCGTCCCAGGCGGACAGTTCGATGGCGGTCCGAGTACCGCCCGTCATGCGTCGTATCCGGTCGGCCACGCGTGGCCGACCGCGTCTGCCTGCACGGCTTAGCTCTCGACGCACACGCCTGTTCGCGATGCTCGGCCTGCTCGGGCCGGGGCTGATCGCGGCCAACGCGGGCAACGATGCCGGCGGCATCGCGACGTACTCCTCGGTCGGCGCCAAGTACGGCTACACGCTGCTGTGGACGATGGTGCTGATCACGATCTCGCTGGCGATCGTGCAGCGGCTGGCCGCGCGGATGGGCGTCGTCACGGGCAAGGGGCTGGCCGAGCTCGTGCGCGAGGAGTACGGGATCCGCTGGTCGGTGTTCGCGACCAGCGCCGTGCTGATCGCGAACGTCGGCATCTGCATCTCGGACTTCGTCGGCATCGGCGCGGCCGTCGGGCTGACCGGCGTGCCCGTGCAGATCTCCGTGCCGATCGCGGCGGTCGGGATCTGGCTGATCATCGTGCGCGGCTCCTACCGCTCTGCCGAGCGCATCTTCATCTGGTTCACGATCCCCTTCTTCGCCTATCCGATCGCCGCGATCCTCGCCCACCCCCACTGGGGCGACGTGGGCAAAGCGATCGCCGTCCCCCACCTGCACTCGAGCTCGGCCTTCGTCGTGCTGCTGATCGCGCTGGCGGGCACGACGATCACGCCGTACATGCAGCTGTACCTGCAATCGGCCGTCGTCGAGCGCGGCGTGCGCGAGGAGGAGCTGCCACGCGAGGAACGCGAGGCCGTCGCCGGCGCCGTGTTCGCCAACCTGATCGCCTCCTTCATCATCATCGCCACCGGGGCGACGCTGTTCACGCACGGCATCCACGACATCTCCTCGGCCGCCGACGCCGCGCGCGCGCTGAACCCGTTCGCCGGGCAGTACGCCGAGGCGCTGTTCGGCATCGGCCTGCTCGGCGCGAGCCTGCTCGCCGCGGCGATCCTGCCGATCGCCACCTCCTACGTGGTCTCCGAGTCGCTCGGCTACGAGAAGGGCGTCGGGCGCCGACGGGAGGAGGCGCCGGTGTTCGTGAACATCATCACCGGGATGATCCTGCTCAGCGCCTTCGTCGCGATGATCCCCGGTGTGCCCGTGATCTCGCTGCTCGTGGGCGTGCAGGTCGTCAACGGGCTGCTGCTGCCGATCAACCTGTTCTTCATCTGGCGCCTGGCGCGCTCCTACAGCGTGATGGGCGAGCGCCGCAGCCGCGGCGTGCTCGACGGCGCCGCGGCGGTGACCGTGGGTGTCACGTCGACGCTTTCGCTGGCGCTCGTCGTGATCACGCTGACCGGGCTCTGAGCGTCGCTCGCCTCAGGCGGCTGCGGCGACGGCGGAGTCGTCCTCGACGAGCAGCGCCGCGCCGATCGCACCGCCGAGGTCGCCCAGCGCCGCCACGTGCACGTGCGGCGGATGGAAGTCGGCGAACAGGTGCGGCTGCATCGCCTCGGCGATTCGCTTGGCGAAGGGGTGGCCGAGGCGGATGCCGAGGCCGCCGCCGATGATCACGCCCTCGACGTCGAGCACGTTGCACGCCGAGGCGACGCCCGCTCCGAGCGCGTTCACGGCGCGATCGAGCGTGTGGATCGCCAGCTTGTCGCCGCGCTCGAGCGCGCGTGCCCAGATGCCGCTCGTCAGGCGTGTGCGGTCGCGCTCCTTCATCAGCTTGAACAGGTCCGTCTTGCGGCCCTTCTCGACGAGCTGGCCGACATGCGCTTCCATCGAGGCGCGACCCGCGTAGGCCTCCATGCAGCCGCGGCGACCGCACGTGCAGCGCGCCCCGTTGAGCTCCACGACGATGTGACCGATCTCGCCGGCGGCACCGCGACCGGTCCACGGCTTGCCGTCGAGGATCAGCCCGCCGCCGACACCGGTGCCCCAGAAGACGCCGAGCAGCGAGTCGTAGAGACGGCCCGCGCCCAACTTGAACTCGGCGTCGGTGGCGACTTGGACGTCGTTGCCGAGCCTCACCTTGCAGCCAAGCGCCTTTTCCAGGGCGCTCGCGAGCGGAAAGCTGCCTTCCCAGCCGGGCAGGTTGCGCGCGCTCGTGACGCTGCCTGCGTCGATCGTCCCCGGCGAGCCGACGCCAACCCCCACGAGTGTCTCGGGCTCGAGCTCGGCGGCCTTGGCGGCGTCGCGCAGCGCGGCCTCCATCTCGCTCGCCACATCCGCCGGACCGCCGGCGGTAGGCGTCGGACGGCGGGCCGAGCCGAGCACGCTGTGATCCTCATCGACGACCACCGCCTGGATCTTCGTGCCGCCGAGATCGATGCCGCCGTAGCTCGCCACCGAGTTGATCATCGCAGACCGCTCCGGCGTAATCCGGCGTAACGGACATCAGACCTCTAGTTCAGGTTGAGGGCTGCCGGTAAGTCTATTTGCCGGCGGCGGCGGACTTGGGGTCCTTGATCGCCGACGAGCTGGGCTTTGCGGCGACCTTCGGCGCAGGCAGGGCGCCGATGCGGGTGACGAGCTGGTTCCACTGCGTCGTGCTCAGATCGCTCGGCACGATCACCGGCGACGGCGCACCTTTGCCGGCGCCGGCCGCGCTCGCAGCCGGCTGTCCGTTCAGCGGCAGTTGAGCCGCGGTCGGGTGGAAGCCGACGTGGATGTGGTTCCAGTGTTCGGGCATCGCAAGCGTGCTCGGCGCGCCCGGGTACTGCATCAGGCTGATGATCTGGTGCGGGACGAATTCGCCCTGCAGGGTCAGCAGCGTGCGGATCGTCAGGTCGGTGATCGTGCCCGCTCCCTGGTGGCCGGCGATCGGGGTGCCGTTGATCGCCGAGATGTCGACGGCGTCGCCGGTGTAGTGCTCTGAGACGTAGCCGGAGACGGTCATCTCGCTGTGACCGCACTCCAGCGCGCTGACGGTCGGCTGCAGGCCGGTGCGCGAGAGGAACGCGAGCACTGCGAGCACGCGCTTGTCGATCTTGCCGGCGGCGATGTCCTGGCGGCCGCACTGGTAGATCTCGATGCCGGGGTCGGAGAGCACCGTGCGCTCGAGTTCTTCCTTGGACATCAGGAAGACCCCGCTGGCCGTCGCTCCGAGCAGGTCGTTCTCGCCGCTGGCGCCCTGCGGGTGCAGCGCGGCGCCGAGCTGCGTCCAGTTCTTCAGGATCGGGCGCGGGTCGACCGTGCTCTGGTCGCCGCCCGGACGGATCGCGAAGCGCAGGTGCCCGGCGCTCGCGTTCGCGGGCGTGCTCACGCGGCCGAGCACGGTCCCCTTGGAGACGATCGAGCCCGCGCGCAGCGGCAGCAGCTTGCCGGCGATCGAGCTGGAGCGCCGGCGCTGGGCGGCCGAGGCGAGCGCGTCGGGATTGCCGGGGTGGGCGAACAGGCGGACCTTGCCGGTGCTCGGCGCCGCGGGTTCGCCCGCGCTCGCAACCGTCGACGCGCCGGCGCCGCCGACAGGCTTGGACGAGCGCCGCTTGACCTTCAGCGTGACCGGCGCGTGGTGCCCGGCGGTGGCCGGCTGCGTCGGCTTCGCTTCGGGCTTGGTGGCCGGCAGCGTGGAGGCGTCCGCGCTCGCCGCCAGCTTCGGCGTCTTCGGCTTCTTCGGCTTGGGGTAGTGCGAGGCGATGCTGCCGAGACCGGCGTAGGTGAAGACGTCGCCGTAGACGTCGCGCAGGATCAGATACCTGCCGAGCTTCTTCGAGCTGCCCAGCTTGACGACGCGCCCGTCCTGCGCCGCCACGACGGTCGCGTTGCGTGCGCTCATCAGGTCGACCAGGTGAAGCATCGGCGGATGCTTGGCCTTCTTGCCGGCCGTGGCTGCCGCGGCTGCCGTCGGCGACGGCGCGGCCGAGGAGCCCGGCGCCGCAGCGGCCGCACCCGTCGGCGCCGAGAGCTTGGCCGCGGGCACGCTGGCCGCGGCCGTGGCACCCGCTGTGGCGCTCGAGCCGGAGGCGAGCGCCGAGGGGCTCGGCGCCGTCGAGAGCGCTCCCCACACGACCTGCTTGCCTGAGACGGGCAGCCTGCCGTCGGTCAGCCCGGTCAGCGTCGCGATCACGTTCTTCGGGTAGCTAGAAATCAGTTTCGCGCGAAGCAGCACCGATTTGACGTATTCCTCGGAGTGGTTGAAGGCGAGGATCGCGCCATGCAGATCGCTCGCGGCGCCGGCCGCGCGCAGATAGCGGGCGGCGGCGAAGATCGCGTCGACCGGGTTGTACGGGTCGGCATAGCCGGCGTTGATCGCGTCGACGCCGTACTGGATCCAGGTGGCCGGCATGAACTGCATCCAGCCGACCGCGCCGGCCGTCGAGACCGACAGGTCCGTTCCGTAGTTGGTCTCGATCTCGTTGATCGCGGCGAGGATCTGCCACGGCACTCCGTACTGCACCGAGGCGGCCTGGTAGATCGGCAGCAGGAACAGCGGGATCCGATAGAAGGACAGCGCCTGCGCGGAAGCCGCCGAGCCTGCGAGTTCAGCCGCGAGCGCTTCCTCTTGGGCGGCGATCACCTGCGGCGGGACGGCAACGTTGCTGTTGGCCGGTGCCGGGTTCGGGCCCGTCGTGGTGGGCGTCGTGCTCGTCGAAGTTCCCGGCTTCGCTTCCGTCACTTTCTGGCGCCGCTGCAGCACCACGGCGGGGCCTTTGGCCGACGGCTTCGCGGGCACCTTCGCTTCGGCTTCGGCCTGCGCTTCGGCCGACCCGGTCGATGCGGGCACGGGCGCCGGCGTGCTCGAGGTGGTGGGCGACGGTGCGGGCGTGCTCGCCGTCGGCGTCGAGGTCGTCGTCGGCGTGGTGCCCGTCGTGGCCGGCTTTTCGCTCGGCGTCGTTTCGGTCGGCGTCGTCCCGGTGCCTTCCGCTTCGCTGCCCGTCCAGTTTTCGGCCGCGAGCGCGCCGCCGGAGAGCGGACCGAGCCCGGCAGCCGTCAGGCCGCCTCCCGCGATCGCCGAGATCAGCGCACGCCACGCGCGCCTCCGTTTGCCGGAAGCAGCGATCATGCGCCGATCTTCGTCATCTCGTGGTCGTCCCATAGTCGTGGTCGGCGCATGCAGCCCACAAACGCGGGGTACGCCCACCGGAATTCATATCGGCAGGGAAGCACCAAGGCGTAAAGGATTCGTAATCGCGTCCACAATCCGTTGCACGGGCGCTCACGCCGCCAAACTGGCTGACAGACCGTAAGCGTACCCGAGGAGAGAGACGAAGAAACCCGTTGGGAGCAGGCGCCCAAGGGCCATCTTCGCGGAATCGCCACCCGATCCTGCAGCGCGATGCGCGCCGCAGACGGGCCTTTCGGTAGGCTGGCGGCATGGAAACCATCCTCTCCGTGCTGCAGGTGATCATCTCGGTGATCGTCGTGTTCCTCGTGCTGATGCACTCGGGCAAGGACTCGGGCCTGAGCGGCGCATTCGGCGTCGGCAGCGGCACCGGCCCGCTCGGCGGGGGCTCGATGGTCGAGCGCAACCTCAACCGCTGGACGATCTTCTTCGCGGTCCTGTTCATCGTGAACGCGATCATCCTGCTCAAGCGGCCCTGGGCCTAGCAAGCCCCGCCGAGCAAGCAACCCTGATCCTATACTTCACGGTTAGCTAGCTGGTCTCGCCCTGGTCGGCGTTCCGGCCGGCAGCCTCGGCCGATCGTTCCTCCGCCGTCTGCGAGGCGCGGGCATCGCCTTCGGCGCGCTCGAGCGCCTGCAGCCGGTCCAAGACCTCGAGCGCCTCCGCGCGCAGCGCGGCGTCCACGGCCTCGTAGTCCTCGCGCGAGAGCTTGCCCGTGCGCATGTCCAGCTCGGCGTCCCGTATCTCGCCGTACTTGGCCTCGCGCGCGGACTCCAGCTGCGCTCGCTCGTACACCTGCCGGCGCTCGGGATCCTCGTCGTTGAGCACGTGCTCGCCGGCCAGTTCCCGATCCCTGGCTGCACGCAGCGGCGCGCCGACGAGCGCGACCACGACGGCGAGCAGCAGGAATGCCAGCAGCACGACGAGCAGATCCATTCAGCGGCCCCCGATCGCGCCGGCGGCGGACGGCGCCGCGCCGCTCGCAAGCATCGGCTGCATCTCCGGGCTCAGGCGCGCGCCAGGCCGTGCGAGGCGCGCGAGCGCGAGCGCAGCGCGACGCGCCGGCGCAGCGCGCTCGGCGTCGGCCAGATCGCGATCAGGCCGCCGCCGAACACGATCAGGCCGCCGATCCAGATCCACATGACCATCGGGGAGACGATGAAGTGGAACTGCGCCGGCGGAGGGTGCTTCAGGTATTCGCGCGCCAGCACGCCGATCGCCACCCCGGCCTCGTCGGCCGGCAGCGTGCGGTTGCCGACGGACACGATCCGCTTGAGGGCCGGCGTGGAGATGTTCGGCGCGATCGCCGTCCACACGTCGCGCGTTGCTCCGGAGCTCATGCTGATGTGGCTCACGGCCTGGCCGCCGATCAGATGCCCGACGGTTCCCTGCGCCGGTTCGCCGGAGTCGTAGAAGCCCTCGCTCGGGTGCAGCGTCGCCACGTGGCGTCCAGCCTTGCTGACGTCGAGCACCGCGCCGACGTCGAGCGTCGAGCCGGTGTGCGCCGTGTCGTTCTTCGGCGTGATCGCCGCCGTGGGACGCACGTAGCGCACCGTGTACGCACCGACGCGCGCCGAGGAACCGGGCGTGAGGCGCTGCTCGACGGCGTGCTGGAAGGACGAGGAGGCGGCCACACCGACGAACAGCACGGCGATCCCGACGTGCACGACATAGCCGCCGTAGCGCCGGCGGTTGCGCCGCACGAGCGCAAGCAGCGCCGCCGGCGGCGCCTCGCCGGCCATCGCGCGGCGCGCGCGCGCGCCGCGGAAGAACTCCTGCCCGACGCTGCCGAGCACGAAGGCGGCGCAGCAGAACATCGTGATCGCCAGCGGCTTGTGCGCCACGCCGGAGGCGAGCAGCACGACCAGCGTGAGCAGCCCGCAGGCGAGCGGCACGAGGAAGTTCCTGCGCGCATTGGACAGCGTCGCGCGGCGCCATGCGATCACCGGCCCGATTCCGCTGAGCAGCACGAGGATCAGCGCGAGCGGCACGGTGTAGCGGTCGAACCACGGCGGCCCGACGGAGGCTTCGTTGCCGGTGAACACCTCCGAGATGAGCGGGAAGTAGGTACCCCAGAAGATCACGAAGCAGAGCGCCACGAGCACGAGGTTGTTGGCCAGGAAGATCGACTCGCGCGAGAGCAGCGAGTCCAGACGATGCTCCGAGCGCAGCATCTCGCGCCGGGACACGACGAGGTAGATCGAGCCCGCGATCAGCACGCCGATCAGCGCTACGAAGGGGACCCCGAGCGTCGCTCCGCCGAAGGCGTGGATCGAGTTGAGGATGCCGCTGCGCACGAGGAACGTGCCCATGATCGCGAGCGTGCCCGTGGCGAGCACGAGCGAGACGTTCCACACCTTCAGCATGCCCCGCTTCTCCTGGATCATCAGCGAGTGCAGGAAGGCCGTGCCGGTCAGCCACGGCATCAGCGATGCGTTCTCGACGGCGTCCCACCCCCAGTAGCCGCCCCATCCGAGCTCCGCGTATGACCAGCGCGCGCCGAGCAGGATGCCGACGCCGAGGAACAGCCACGCCGCGAAGGCGAAGCGCCGCGTCGCGCGGATCCAGTCGGCATCGACGCGGCGCGCGAGCAGCGCACCGGCGGCGAAGGCGAGCGGGATCGTGCACAGCGTGTAGCCCGAGTACAGCATCGGCGGGTGGATCATCATCGTCGGGAAGCGCAGCAGCGGATCGAGGCCGACGCCTTCGGCCGGCTTCGGCGTCGTCGTCGAGAACGGCGAGGCGTAGAAGATCATCAGCGAGATGAAGAACGCTCCGAAGCCGAGCAGGATCGCCGTCGCGTAGGCGGCCACGTCGCGCATCCGCCGGCGCACGAGGAACAGTGCGAGGCTCGACCACAGCGACAACAGCCACGCCCACAAGAGCAGCGAGCCTTCTTGGGAGGACCACACGGCAGCCGCGCGGTAGAACGTCGGCGTCGTGCGGCTCGAGGTGTCGGCGACCGTGTTGAAGGCGAAGTCGTTGCGCAGGAAGGCGAGCTCGAGCACGGCAAAGGCGACCGTCAGCACGATCGCCAGCGCATACACCGCACGGCGCCCGGAATCGGAGAACTCGAGGCGACCGGTGCGCGCCCCGTACAGCGAGACGCCGATCCCGTAGACGCAGACGATCAGCGCCAGCAGCAGGCAGATGCGGCCGAGGTCGGCCACCTAGTAGTTCTGCTTCTCGCCCGCCGGAGCGGTCTTGTACTTGGACGGGCACTTGGTGATCAGCGAGTCGCGTTCGCCGACGTACCGCCCGCCGTGCTTCTGCACCGTGACGATCACCTCGCGACCTTCGCGGAACGGATCCGGGACGGTGCCGCTGTAGACGACCGGGATCGCCGTGCCGCCGGCGCGGTCGGCGACGCTGAAGTCGAGCGTGTTGCCGGCGTGGCGCACCGAGCCGTCGACGACCTTGCCGGTGAGCTGGTAGCTACGCCCCGGCTGCGCCTGGTGCAGCAGCTGGCTGGGGCTGAGCGCCGGGCTCGCCGCGCTGAAGCTCGTGTAGATCAGCGCGCTGGCCAGCAACACGGCCGCGCTCAAGGCCACGACCAAGCGCACCGTTCGCTTTCGCGCGGGGTTCATCGCCTCCAGTATTCCAAACCGATTTTGCCGCCGTGCCACCGGTAGCCCCGCCCGGCGCGCGCCCGAGCGCCGCCGCCCCCAGGAAATCGTCGTTGCAGGGCGAAACCTTTGCTCGTGGGAAGGGTCTTCTCTCATAGAGCCATGCGAGCAAGCCTCCCCCACACCCTGCGCGAACGCCGTCGCTCCCGCGCCGGCCGGCAGCGCCGCGCCGCGATCGGCGCATCCGACACGGCACGCGCGGCCGCACAGACTTCGGCCTGCGGCCCAACCGCCCCGACGGCGCATGCCGTCGATCCGGCCGCGCAGCGCGTGCGCGATGCAGGCGGGCCGATCGACGAGGCCTCCTACGCCTGCCACTGCGGCTTCGTCTTCCGCGCGCCCGTCTCGACGACGGTCGCCTGCCCGCACTGCCGCGCCACGCAGGCCTGGTAGCCCGCGCGCTCGCATCCGACGCGGAGTCGGCTGCCGGAGCAGGCCCGATCGATCGGCGTTCGGCCGCGACCTGACCGACTCGTTTCGCGTTTTCGCGGCTTGCTCTTGATTTTGTCAATATTATCGATATAGTTACTGAACAATGTCCGTCCACGCAACTCAGTCCACCCGCCATGGCCCCCTCCAGGCGGATGGTCGGTCCGGCGCCGTCTCAGCGCGGGCCTGCGTGAACGGGCGATGTCGAGGCGCCTGAGGTTCCTCGTCTCCCGCCCGGACCATCCCTCCCGGGCATTCCCCCTCACGGCCGGGCCGGGCCGCCAGCCCGGCCCGGCCGTGCCCCAAGCCACGCCGCGCCCCGCGCAGACATGGCAGCACCGACCGCGAACCCCTCGCCCCGCGAACCGGGAAAGGACCGGACCCATGGCAAAGATCATCGTGACCGCCGACGAGCAGAACGCAGATGGACCCGCAGTGCTGCTCGAGGAGAGCGTCTACTCGGTGCACCTGAGCACCGGCCACGCCGCCAACCAGCTGATCGAGCGTGTCGGCTGGGCGCTGCGCGACGCCGAGGAGCTCGAGCGCGTGCAGGCCGGCGCGCGGCAGGCAGCCTGACTCAGCCCCAGCGAGCGGCGGCGCTGCGGCGCACCGTCGCCGCTCGCGGACTGCTGGAGACACGGCCGCCGCCCGAGGCCCCTTCCCCGGCCTGCGTCGCCCGCGGCTGGCCGCGCCCTCCCTCAGCCGGTACTGTCCCGGTCGAGGGAGGGAAGGCAATCCACGTAGATCCATACATCGTCCTGGGGAGCGCGATCATCGGGTTCCTCGTCGGCATGACCGGCGCGGGCGGCGGCGCGCTGATGACGCCAATGCTGATCCTGCTGTTCGGCGTGACGCCGTCCTCGGCGATCTCGAGCGATCTCGTGGCGGCCGTGCTGATGCGCCCGATCGGCGCAATCGTCCATCTGCGCCAGCGGACGGTCAACCTGCGCCTGGTCGGATGGATGGTGCTCGGCTCGGTGCCGATGGCGTTCTTCGGCTCCTACCTGCTGTCGCTGATGGGCCATGCCAAAACCGCCCAGAAAAACATCGAGCTGGCCCTCGGCATCGCGCTGCTCGTCGGCGCGAGCGCGATGGTGCTGCGCTACTTCCTCGACCGCAAATCGGGCCATAGCCGCACGGCGGCCGTCCACGACGTCACCCCGCGCCCGCTGCGCACGATCGCGATCGGCGCGGTCGGCGGGGTCGTCGTCGGCATCACCTCGGTCGGCTCGGGCTCGCTGATGATCATCATGTTGCTGTTCCTCTATCCGATGATCGGCGCCAAGCAGCTCGTCGGCACGGATCTAACGCAGGCCGTCCCGCTGACGACGGCCGCGGCGCTCGGCGCGCTCGCCTTCGGGCACGTCGAATTCGGCGTAACCACATCGTTGATCATCGGCAGCGTGCCGGCTGTGTTCATCGGTTCGATGCTCTCCTCGAGCGCGCCCGACCGCTACATCCGGCCGGTCATCACGTTCGTGATCGCCGCTTCCGGGCTGAAGTACGTCGGCGTCGGCGCGACCGCGCTCGGCTGGATCCTGTGCGGCGTGCTGCTCGTCGGCGCCGTCAGCTGGGCCGCGATCAAGCGGCCCTGGCTGAAACTCGGCGCGGGCGAGGAAGAGCCCGCGCCGCAAGAGCCGCCGCTGCTGCGCACCGACGCACCCGAGGTCGAACAGATCTGAGACGCCGGCGGGGCCTGCCCGCCGGCGGAACCGCCTCGCTACCTGATCTGCATCCCCGAGATCGCCCTCGAGATCACGAGCTGCTGGATCTCCGCGGTGCCCTCGAAGATGTCATAGATCTTCGCGTCGCGGTGCCAGCGCTCGACGGGGAACTCCCTGGTGTAGCCGTTGCCGC
>DATINR010000166.1:0-10011 GCA_035473995.1 Solirubrobacteraceae bacterium | reverse complement strand
TCTTCGCCTGGCTGGCGCTCTCGCTCGTGCTCTTCTTGATCAGCTCGCACTTCGAGCGCACGGCGCCGCCGAAGGACGTCGCCGGCGTGCTCGACCCGGCGGGCTTCCCGCTGACCTCAGCCAACAACATCCTCGTGCTCGGCTCCGACCGCCGCCCGAAGGGGAGCAAGGAACCGGGCGCCAACACGTCGGGGCCGAGCCGCTCGGACTCGATCATGCTGATGCGAATCGGCGGCGGGCACGACTCGCGCCTGTCGATCCCGCGCGACACGGTGATCGAAATAGCGGGTCACGGGCTGCAGAAGATCAACGCGGCCTACGCCTTCGGCGGCCCGGCGCTGTCGATCTCGGTGATCAAGCGCTACCTCGACATCCCGATCAACCACATCGTCGAAGTCAACTTCGAAGACTTCCCGCAGCTGATCGACGCGATGGGCGGCGTCGATTACACGGGCGGCTGCGTGATCTCGCGGATCGCCGGCGGCTTTCGCAACGGCGGCTACACGCTGCGCCTGCCCAAGGGCACGCACCACATCGACGGCAAGCAGGCGCTCGCGCTGGCGCGCACACGCGAGAACCTGTGCGCGCCCAACGAGAACGACCTGCAGCGCGCAGAACACCAGCAGGCGCTGTTCAGCGCGATGAAGAGCAGGCTGCTCTCGCCGTCGAGCTTCGTGCGCCTGCCCTGGATCGCGTGGGACGCACCGCCGGCGATCATCTCGGACATGAGCGGGCCGACGCTGCTCGGGCTGTTCGGCGCGATGGCCGTGTCGGGCACGCCGCCGACGCGCGTGCTCAAGCCGGACGGGGTTGCGACGCTGCCCGACGGCGAGGTCGGCCTGCGCGTCTCCGAAGCCGAGCGCCGCGCGGCGGTCGCTCAGTTCATGTCCGGCTGAAGCTCAGTCCTTCTTGGGAGCGGCGGGCTTGGCGGCGGTGGACTTGCCCGACTCCTTGGAGCTCGAGCTCTTCTCGCTCTTGGCGCCGTCGCCGGAGGAGGATGAACTGCTCGAGCTCTCGCTCGAGGACGACGACGAGCCCTCCTTCGAGGAGGAGTCCTTGGAAGACGACGAGTCCTTGCCGGAGGAGCCCTCGGCGGCGGCGGCCGTCTCGCGCTGGCGCTTGCGTGTGCCGTAGTCGGTGTTGTAGAAGCCCTTGCCCTTGAAGTGCACGGCGGGCGGGTGCAGCACGCGTTCGACGGGCACGCCCGTGTCGGGGTCGACGGTCAGCGCCTCTTCGCTGAAGGACTGCTGGAGCTCGAACGTCGTCCCGTCGGGGCGGCGGTACTCGTAGATAGGCATGCCTTGAAGCTAGTCGGTCGGCGGGCGCGAATCGGTCGCTAGTCGGTCAGCAGGGCACGCACGGCGACAATCCCGGCCTGGACGGTCGCTGAGAAATCACGGTCGGGGTCGGCGAGCATGCGCAGGGCCAGCCCGTCGCCGAGTGAGAAGAGCACGTCGGCGACGGCCTCGGGCTCGGCGTGCAGGCGCAGGATGCCCTCGCCCTGGGCGAGGGCGAGCATCGCGGCGACCTGACCTCGCATGCGCTGCATCAGCCCGCGGTACTCGGCCGCGATGTCCTCGTTGCGGCGCGAGAGCATGAACAGTTCGAAGACGAGCGTGACGAACTCGGGGTCCTCGCGCACGGTCTCCTGCAGGTTCTGCGCCATCAGATCGATGAAGTCGTCGGCCGTCTGCGCCCCGGCGAGCTGGTGCTCGAGCAGCTCCATGCGCAGCTCGCAGTCGCGCCGGGCGGCCTCGACGAGCAGCTGCTCCTTGGTACCGAAGTAGTAGTGCAGCAGTCCCCGCGAGACGCCGGCCTCGCGCGAGACGTGGTCGAAGGTCGAGCCGGCCGTGCCGCGGCGGGCGACGCTGCGACGCATCGCCTCGACGATCCGCTGGGCCTTCTCGCCGGAGAGCGAGCGCCCGCCGGCTCCGACGGCGCTCGCCTCGCCGGAGCCGTCCACCGCGGAGCCCCGCTCCGCGGCGTCGGTCTCCAGGGTCACTGCGTCCGCTGCGCTCATCCTTGCGGGCGGATTCCGATCAGGCGGCCGGCGCGCTCGCGGGCGCAGGCTCAGCCGGAGCGGTCGTCGAGCTGTAGTCGAACTCCTCCTCGGCCCCGAACAGCAGGTCGAGCACCTTCGAGCGCAGGCCCTCGCTGAGCGCGACCGCGAGCACACCGGCCACGGCGAGCAGCAGCAGCGAGCGGCCGATGCCGCCCTTGCGCCGGCGCTTTGGCTGCTCGCGCAGCGAGCTCGAGGCGTTGCGCAGCGCGTCAGCCGCCTCCTTCAGCTCGCGCTGGAGCTTCTTGTCCTCGAACAGCGCCTCCGTGGCGGGCTTGCCGTTGGTCATGCGCCCGTATGCACTGCGCGCGGCGCCGTACGCGGTGAGCAGGGAGCCACGCAGCTCCTCGTCCTCGAGCAGACGCTGCAGGTACCGGTTGCGCTGCGCCGCTCGCGCAGCTTCGCCGGCCTTGTTGATCCTGTCCTTCGCTGCCATCACCGAACCTCGTCTCTGCCGAAGCTTTGCTGGGTCTGTGGCAAATATACCCCGGATGGTGATATGCGATAGCGGCCGAACGCCGCTCGCGACGAAAGCGCCTGGCGGACGTGCGAGGCTTGCGCTCGATGCCCACGTTCCAGGCGACAGTCACGGTGCTGGGACTGCTGCTGATGCTCGGGGCGCTCGCATCGGGGCTCGCGCGCCGCTCGATGCTCTCGCTGGCGGCGCTGTTCGTGCTCGCCGGGTTCGTGCTCGGCAACGGAGGCCTCGACTGGATCGACTTCCGCGCGCGCTCGAGCTTCGTGCAGGATCTGGCGTTCGCGGCGTTGATCGTGATCCTGTTCCGCGACGGCCTCGAGGTCGAGGGCGAGATGCTGCAGCGCGCCTGGCACCTGCCGCTGCGCAAGCTCGGGCTGGCGATGCCGCTGACGACGCTGATCGTGGCGGCGGCGGCGCGCTTCTTGATCGGGCTCTCCTGGACCGAGTCGTTCCTGCTCGGCGCGCTGCTCGCGCCGACCGACCCGGTGCTGACGTCGAGCATCGTCACCAACCCGCGCGTGCCGCGCCTGGTGCGCCACTCGCTGAACCTCGAGTCGGGGCTCAACGACGGCCTCGCGCTGCCGGCCGTGCTCGCGTTCCTCGCAGCGCTGAGCGCCGACTCGGGGCACTTCGTGTGGTGGAAGTTCGTGTTGCAGGACGTCGGCCTCGGCCTGCTCTACGGGCTCGCCTGCGGCTGGATCGCCTCGCTGTTGATGCCGCGCAAGACGGGCATGCCGCCGTCGCTGTCGATCCCGTCACATCAGAAGTCGCTGTTCGCGCTGGGCACGGCCTTCGCGACCTACGGGGTAACGGTGATCTCACCGAAAGGCAACGGCTTCATCGCGGTGTTCGTGGCGGCGATCGTGCTCGGCGTGCGCCGCCCGGACGCGCGCGCGCACTTCGAGCGCAACGGCGAAGAGATCGTCGAAATCGTCAAGCTCGGGATCTTCTTCGTGTTCGGCTCGCTCTTGACCGTGCACGCCTTCACGCGCGAGGGCTGGGTGGCGATCGCGTTCGTGGCGATCGTCTTTCTGCTCGCCCGACCGCTCGCCGTGTGGCTGTCGCTCGCCGGCACGCGGACGGACGCGGCGACGCGCCTGTTCATGGGCTGGTTCGGGCCGAAGGGAGTCGCCTCGATGACGTTCGCGCTGATCGTGCTCGACGAGAACATCGCCGGCGGCGTGCGCATCTTCGACCTCACCGCGCTCGTCGTGTTCTGCTCGATCCTGCTGCACGGCATCTCCGACACGCCGGGCGCGAACTGGATCGCACGACACAGCGAACGCCGGGTGGCCGAGCGGCCGGACTAGGCGTGCAGCGCGGCCTGCTCCTGCGCCGAGGGAAACGACCAGGCGGCACGCGAGCGGCGCTCCTGGCGAAAGACGAAGCGCAACTGCTGTGGCGGGCGCAGCTGCGCCTCGTTGGGACGGAACGTGGCACACGGCTCGGGTAGGTCGAGCGCGCAGAGCAGGTTGCAGCGAAAGAAGCATTCCTCGCAGCTGACCTTCCGCGCTACCCGCTTGCCCTGCGTTCTCGTTGCCACCCACTGCCTCCCAGCCATCTGGTTGAACGGTCGGGTGGCATCAAAGCATCGCCGGCGAGCGGCAGCACACGGCCACTCCGCAAATCGCAGACAAAACAAATTGCTACCCGGAAAGAGCCGGAATCGAGTGGCCTGGATGTGACGATCGCGGAGATCGCCCTGCACTTTGCCGACGATCGCGGGCGCCGGAGGGCAGATCGCGGGCTCGCGGCCGGGCACTCGCCATCATGTGGATGCATGCGCGTACTCCTGACCGGCGCCAGCGGCTTCATCGGCGCGCTGCTCGCCCCACGCCTGCAGTCTCGCGGCTACGACGTGCGCGCCCTGGCGCGCACGCCTTCGCGCGTGCAGGCCGACGTGCCGATCGTGCGCGGCGACGCGACCACGGGCGAGGGCCTGCTCGAGGCGCTCGACGGCGTAGACGTCGCCTACTACCTGATCCATTCGATGGAGCGCGCCGGCGCCGGGCAGGGGCCGTTTCAGGAGCGCGAGCGGCTCGCCGCCGAGAACTTCGCGGCGGCGGCGGCCGACCGCGGCGTGCAGCGAATCGTCTACCTCGGCGGCCTGCTCGGCGACTCGCGCGAGCGAACGGCCTCACGCCATCTGGCGAGTCGCAAGGAGGTCGAGCACGTGCTGATCGCGGCGGTGCCCGATTCGGTCGCGCTGCGCGCGTCGATCGTGATCGGCGCGCGCTCGCGCTCGTTCCGCCTGCTCGTGCACCTCGTCGAGCGCATGCGCGTGCTCGCGCTGCCCGCCTGGCGGTGCTACCGCACGCAGCCGATCGACGAGCGCGACATCGCCGAGATGCTCGTCTCGGCGGCGAGCGCCGACGTGGGCGGGCGCTCACTCGACGTCGGCGGCCCCGACGTGCTGTCCTACGGCGCGATGATCGAGCGGATCGCCGAGCTGATGATGGTGTACCGCCCGACGTTGGGAATCGGCCTGAGCGCGACCGGCTTCACCGGCCGCATCGCGGCGGCGATCGCGAGTGAGGACCCCGATCTGGTCGTGCCGTTGATGGAGAGCCTCTTCGGCGACCTGCTGCCGGCCGACGATCACGCCGACGTGTTGCTCGACGTTCCCCTGCACAGCTTCGATGCCGCCGTGGAACATGCGCTCGGCGAGTGGGAAGCCACAGAGCGCCTCGCCGCGCGCTGACGGGCTTGCAACGATGAGCGTCGTCACCGTCTCCACGAAGATCGACGCCCCGCGCGGGCGCGTGTGGGAAGTTGTGATGGACCCCGAGCAGCTCGGCGATTGGGTGACAATTCACCGCAAGCTGGTGCACGCCGACAAGGGCCCTCCGCGGGTCGGCTTCGAGATGGAGCAGCAGATACACCTGCGCGGCGTGAGCCTCGACGTTCGCTGGCGCCTGGTCGAGTGCGAGCCGGCCACCAAGGCCGTTTGGGAGGGCCGGGGGCCGGCACGCTCGCGTGCGCGTACCGAATATGTGTTGAGTGGCGATGACGAGAAAACGCGCTTTGACTACCGCAACGAGTTCCGCCCACCGCTCGGCCCGATCGGCGCCCTGGTCAGCCGTGCGCTCGTCGGAGGGATGCCTGAACGAGAGGCCAAGCGCACGCTCGCGCGCCTGCGTTCATATGTAGAGAAGTAGCATTGGGCCAGCCCACCTGTGAGGAACTAGTAAGGTGAGTTCGTCCAATGTTGTCCTGAAGTGGATCGGCAAGATGCTTTAGGACGTTTTTACCTAGTGAAGAGGATTCAACTGTGACCGACTTCCTTGATGAGAAGCGCAAAGAGATCGCCGACCGGCTGAAGGAGCTCAAGCCGGCCGTCGATGAGTACAACCGCCTCGAGGCAGCTGCTTCGGCGCTGGAGGGTGTCGGTGGCACGGCTGCAACCGCGACCGCAACGGCGACCGCTCCCCGCCGCCGCGGGCCCGGACGCCCGCGTGGCTCGGTGAGCCGCAAAAAAGGCGCAGCAGCCGCCGCCCCCGTCAAAGCGGGGCGCAAAAAAGCGGGCAGGCCGGCCGGCCGGCGCGCCGGTAGGCGCAAAGGCAGCGGCACGCGCGCGGCCGAGGCGCTGTCATTCGTACAGGGCCAGCCGGGCATCACGATCCCCGAGCTCGCCGCCAAGATGGGCATCAAGCAGAACTACCTGTACCGCGTGCTGCCTGGGCTCGAGCAGGAAAACAAGGTCGCCAAGCAAGGCCGCGGCTGGCACCCGAAGGGCTAGTCTCGGCGTCCCTGGCGGCGCCCTCGGGCTCAAGTGGTGTCGCACGCGAGCGACCTGCCTGTGCCCCGGAGGGGTACGTCCTTGCCAGGAACCCCGATCCGTCGCCCTTCACGGCTGGGTCACGCCAATTTCCGCTCCCGAGGCAGAGTGGAATTGCACTTGACATAGCCGAACGCCCCACGCGGGCAGCGGATATCGATAAGGATTTCGGTTAATCGAATAGGAAAGGGCGCGGTCTTCAAGGCCGCGCCCTTTTTGTTTCTCACTGCGTCGCGACCGCGGCGAATGACTGCGGCCGTTGTACGAATCGGCTAGATCAGGCCCTGCTCTTTGACCGTGTCGCGCTCCTCGGTCAGCTCGAGCACGGAGGCGTCGATCTTCTCGCGTGAGAAGGCGTCGAGCTCGATGCCCTGCACGATCTTGTACTCGCCGCCCTCGCACGTGCACGGGAAGCCGCAGATCAGGCCCTCCGGGATGTCGTATGAGCCATCCGAGGGGATGCCCATCGAGACCCAGCCGCCGTCCGTGCCTTTGACCCAGTCGCTGACGTGGTCGATCGCCGCGCTTGCCGCCGACGCCGCGCTCGAGGCGCCGCGCGCCTCGATGATCGCCGCGCCGCGTTTGCCGACGTTCGGCAGGAAGTCGTTCTCGATCCACGCCTGGTCGTCGACGACGCCCGCCGCCAGCTCACCGCGTACCTTCGCGTGAAACAGGTCCGGGTACATCGTCGGCGAGTGGTTGCCCCACACGCCCATCTGGCTGACGTCGGTGGTGGGGCACTCGAGCTTGTTGGCCAGCTGCGCGATCGCGCGGTTGTGGTCGAGGCGCATCATCGACGTGAAGCGCTCGCGCGGGATGTCCGGCGCGTTGTTCATCGCGATCAGGCAGTTCGTGTTGGCGGGGTTGCCGACCACGAGGATCTTCACGTCCGCGGCCGCCTTCGCGTTCAGCGCCCTGCCCTGCCCCGTGAAGATCTTGCCGTTCTCCGACAGCAGCTCGGCGCGCTCCATCCCTTTCGTGCGCGGGCGCGAGCCGACCAGCAGCGCCACGTTGACGCCGTCGAACGCGTCCTCCGCGTCGTCGTGCAGGTCGAGCCCCGTCAGCAGCGGGAACGCGCAATCGACGAGCTCCATCGCGACTCCCTCGAGCGCGCCCATCGCCTGCGGGATCTCGAGCAGGCGCAGGTCGACCGGCTGATCCGGGCCGAGCAGCTGGCCGCTGGCGATGCGGAAGACGATGCTGTAGCCGATCTGCCCGGCGGCGCCGGTGACTGTGACTTTGACGGGATTGCTCATGTCATCTCCTGATGCGGTTTTTCGGGCAACAGCGTTGCCGGATTTTTAATGTATTTATCGATTGATGGCTTTCGCGGCGCCATCGCAGGGCGATCTTGGAGGCGGAGCGGCTCAGCTCACGCCATCGCCGCTTTCAGGTTCTCGTCGATCGAGGCAAGGAACTCCTCGGTCGTCTGCCAGGGCTCGTCCGGACCGATCAGCAGGGCGAGATCCTTGGTCATCTTGCCCTCTTCGACCGTCTGCACGCAGACGCGCTCGAGCGTCTGCGCGAACTCGCTGACCTGCGGCGTCTCGTCCATCCGCCCGCGGGCCTCTAGGCCACGCGTCCAGGCGAAGATCGAGGCGATCGGGTTGGTCGAGGTCGGCTTGCCCTGCTCGTGCAGGCGGAAGTGGCGCGTGACCGTGCCGTGCGCCGCCTCCGCCTCGACCGTCCTGCCGTCAGCCGTCATCAGCACGCTCGTCATCAATCCCAGCGAGCCGAAGCCCTGCGCGACGGTGTCCGATTGCACGTCGCCGTCGTAGTTCTTGCACGCCCACACATAGCCGCCTTCCCACTTCAGCGCCGCCGCCACCATGTCGTCGATCAGGCGATGTTCGTAGGTGATGCCCGCGGCCTCGAAGTCGCTCTTGAACTCCGCCTCGTAGATCTCTTCGAAGAGGTCTTTGAAACGACCGTCGTAGCGCTTGAGGATCGTGTTCTTCGTCGACAGGTAGACCGGGTAGCCACGGTCCAGGCCGTAGCGCAGCGAGGCGCGCGCGAAGTCGCGGATCGAGTCGTCGAGGTTGTACATCGCCAGCGCGATGCCGCCGCCCGGGAAGTCGTACACGTCGAGCTCGACCGGCTCGCTGCCGTCCTTGGGCGTGAATGTGAGCGTCAGCGAGCCCTCGCCCGGGACGACCATGTCGGTCGCGCGGTACTGGTCGCCGAAGGCGTGGCGGCCGATCACGATCGGCTTCGTCCAGCCCGGGACCAGGCGCGGCACGTTCTTGATCACGATCGGCTCGCGGAAGATCACGCCGCCGAGGATGTTGCGGATCGTGCCGTTCGGCGAGCGGTACATCTCCTTCAGGCCGAACTCCTGCACGCGCGCCTCGTCGGGCGTGATCGTCGCGCACTTGACCCCCACCCCGTGCTGCTTGATCGCCTCCGCCGCTTCCACCGTGATGCGGTCTTCACTTGCGTCGCGGCTCTCGATCCCGAGGTCGAAGTAGATCAGCTCGACGTCCAGGTACGGGACGATCCGCTTGTCCTTGATGAACGACCAGATGATCCGCGTCATCTCATCGCCGTCCAGCTCCACGACGGGGTTCTTCACCTTGATCTTGGCCATGTCTCGTCCTCGGGGCGTTTGCGGGTGGGGCCGCCGATGCTATCTACCGACGGCGAGACGACTCTGCCGCGGCGGACGGCCCGGCCCGAGGCGCGCAAGCCGCGCGCGAGGCGCCGTCAGCCGTTCCAGCTGGCCTGCGAGCCGCGCCCGGCCAGCACCGTCGAGCGGCCGCCGGCGAACGGCAGCGTCGCCACACGGCCTTCCGAGGCCGGGCCGTCGACGCCGCCTTCGTTGACGAGCACCGTGCCGCCGTCCGTCGAGAGGCCCGCCGCCTGCAACGGCAGGCGCGCGCGCTTCGGCGTCAGACGGCGGGCGCGCCCCGATGCCACCCGCACCGTCCACGCTTCGCTCGTGTCCTGCCCCACGAACTGCGCCAGCAGCCTGCTCCCGTCGGCCGAGAAGGCCACCGGGATCAGGCCCGAGACCAGCGAGCGCACGCGCACGTTCGTCAAGCGGCGCGTCTTCCCGTTCGGCGAGCGCAGCCAGATCTGGTAGACCGGCGCGTCCTGTCGGCGCAGGCGCTCGCGGTCGTATGCGATCGCGCCCGGGCCCCACAGCGGAAACAGGCTGCGCCCGTCGCGCGTCAGCGCCACCGCGCCCGAGCGGTCCGGTTTGGCGCGATAGATGTTCACGCGCGCGCTCAGCGACTGCGAGCGCGCGAGGCCATAGACGATTTCATCGCTGCCGTTCGGCGCGAAGCTCGCCCCGAACAGCTGTCCGTGGGCGATCATGCTCAGCTTCGCCGACTGCGTATCGAGGATGCCGAGGCCCGACAGCTGCGCTCCGCGCTTCAGCGCCGTCGACTGCACGTCGACTGCTAGATAGCGCCCGTCCGGCGACCAGGCCAGCGGCTGGGCCGTTTCGCCTTTCAGGTTCAGATACGTCTGCAGCGGCGCGCCCGCCGTCGAGTAGACCCCCAGCGCCGGGCCCGTTTCGCTCGGGCCGGCGCCGAACAGCGAGACCGCCACCTGCTGGCCGTTGGGCGAGATCTGCGGCGAGAAGCCTTCGCCGAGGCTCGTCTTCTGCGAGCCGTCGCTGCGCATCGTCCAGACCAGCGCCGGCGAGGTCCCCGACTGGGTCACGTAGGCGATCGTCGGCTGTTGCGGCGG
>DATINR010000165.1:0-30065 GCA_035473995.1 Solirubrobacteraceae bacterium | reverse complement strand
GCACGTCGCCGGCGCACGCGAGCACGACGTCGGGCTCGGCGCCGTCGTCGTTGCTCGCCCAATCCCACACGCCGATCCCGCGCGTGCAGTGCGCGATCGCCTGCTCGATCGTCAGGTAGTCGAGCGCCGGCTGCTTGCCCGCGACGATCACGTTGACGTAGTCGCGGCTGCGGAGGCAGTGGTCGGCGACCGAGAGCAGGCAGTTCGTGTCCGGCGGCAGGTAGACGCGGACGATCTCGGCCTTCTTGTTGACGACGTGGTCGATGAAGCCGGGGTCCTGGTGGGAGAAGCCGTTGTGGTCCTGGCGCCACACGTGCGAGGAGAGCAGGTAGTTGAGCGAGGCGATCGGCCTGCGCCAGGGGATCTCGCGCGAAACCTTCAGCCACTTGGCATGCTGGTTGAACATCGAGTCGACGATGTGGATGAACGCCTCGTAGCAGTTGAACAGGCCGTGGCGGCCGCTCAGCACGTAGCCCTCGAGCCAGCCCTGGCAGAGGTGCTCGGAGAGCGCCTCCATCACGCGCCCGTCGACGGCGAGGTGGTCGTCCTCGGGGCGGCGTTCGGCCTCCCACGTGCGGTCGGTCGCCTCGAACACCGCGCCGAGCCGATTGGAGGCCGTCTCGTCGGGGCCGACGATGCGAAAGCTCTCGGGGTTCTGCTGGATCACGTCGCGCAGCCAGGCGCCGAGCACGCGCGTCGCCTCACTCGAAGTCGCCGCCGGCTCGGGGACGTCAACGGCGTAGTCGCGGAACTCGGGCAGCTCGAGGTCGCGCAGCAGAAGCCCGCCGTTGGCATGCGGGTTGGCTCCCATTCGCAGCTCGCCGCTCGGCGCAAGCGCTGCCAGCTCGGCGCGCAGCGCACCGCCCTTGTCGAACAGCTCCTCGGGCCGATAGGAGCGCATCCATCCCTCGAGCTGTCGCAGGTGCTCGGGCTTTGCCTGCAGGTCGGCGAGCGGCACCTGGTGGGAGCGAAAGGAGCCCTCGGCCGGCAGCCCGTCGACTTGCTTGGGTCCGGTCCAGCCCTTCGGCGTGCGCAGCACGATCATCGGCCAGCGGGGACGCTCCTGGGCGCCCTGCTCGCGCGCGGCGCGTTGAATGCGAGCGATCTCGGCGGTCGCCTCGTCGAGCGTGGCGGCCATCAGCTGATGCATCTCCTCGGGGTCGGAGCCCTCGACGAAGCGCGGCGCGTAGCCGTAGCCCTCGAGCAGGGAGCGAAGCTCCTGCTGCGGGATCCGCGCCAGCACCGTCGGCGCGGCGATCTTGTAGCCGTTGAGGTGAAGCACCGGCAGCACCGCGCCGTCGCGCGCCGGGTCGAGGAACTTGTTCGAGTGCCAGCTCGCAGCCAGCGGCCCCGTTTCGGCCTCGCCGTCGCCGACGACGCAGCAGACGAGCAGGTCGGGATTGTCGAACGCGGCGCCGAACGCGTGCACGAGCGAGTAGCCGAGCTCGCCACCCTCGTGGATCGAGCCGGGCGTCTCGGGCGCGACGTGGCTCGGGATCCCGCCCGGGAAGGAGAACTGGCGAAACAGCCGGCGCAGGCCCTCCTCGTCGTGGCCGATGTGCGGATACAGCTCGGTGTAGGTGCCCTCCAGGTACGTGTTCGCCACGAGCCCGGGGCCGCCGTGGCCGGGTCCCGTCACGTAGAGGACGCTCAGCTCATTCGCCTTGATCACGCGGTTCAGATGCGCGTAGACGAAATTCAGCCCGGGCGTCGTCCCCCAGTGCCCGAGCAGTCGCGGCTTGACCTGCTCGATCCGCAGTGGCTCGCGCAGCAGCGGGTTCTCGAGCAGGTAGATCTGCCCGACCGAGAGGTAGTTGGCGGCGCGCCAGTAGGCGTCGATTACGGCGAGCTCTTGCGGTGAGAGCGGCGTGCGGTCGGCGGTCGAGGAGGAACTCACGAGCTCAGACCACGGTAGTCCGCGCCGCGCCGTCGCGCTCCGGGAAAACCCGCAGCAGCTCCCGGGTCAGCCCCGGATATCCCACCGCTGGGAGCACCGTAGATTGAGAGGTGCAATCCGTTCCATCCGGATAAGGAGACAGACGATGTTCACGAACGTACTCGTCGGAGTCGACGGCAGGGTCAGCGGTCGCGACGCGATCGCGCTCGCCGCGCAGCTCACCGAGCCGGGTGGAGCGATCACGCTTGCTCACGTCTACCCCGGTATCTACAAGCCCTCGCACGCGATCGTGCGCGGGATGGTCACCGAAGATCGCGAACGAGCCCAGGCGCTGCTCGAGAAGGAGCGCGAGCAGGCGGGCGTGGAGGCGCAGCTCGCCGCGGTGCAGGCGCCCAGCCCGGGGCAGGGTCTGCACGAACGGGCAGAGGAGCAGGGCGCCGACCTGCTCGTGCTCGGCACTTGCCGGCACGGCATCGTCGGGCGCGTCGTGCTCGGCAACGACACGCGCGCTGCGATCAACGGCGCTCCTTGCGCGATCGCGGTCGCGCCGCTCGGCTACGCCGAGCACGCGACGCCGTTCGCGACGATCGGCGTGGGCTACGACGGCTCGCGCGAGAGCGAGGCCGCGCTCGAGGCCGCCAAGCTGCTCGCGCAGCGCACCCGCGCGGAGGTGCGGGCGCGTGAGGTCGTCTCGATTCCCTACACCGGGTTCGTCGGGCCGATCGGCTCCGGCCTCGACGAAATGATCGCCGAGGCCCAGAAGCAGATGGAGTCGCTGCAGGGAGTGCGCGGTGACGCCACCTACGGCCTGACCGGCGAGGAGCTCGCAGAGCTAAGTGCCGAGGTCGATCTGCTGATCGTCGGCTCGCGCGGGTACGGGCCGCTGCGCCGGGTGATGCTCGGCAGCACCTCGATCAACCTCCAGGCCCGCGCGCGGGGGCCACTGCTGATCCTGCCGCGCGGCACGCGCTACGCGGCGCCGAGCCACTCCGACGCGTCGGAGGGTGCAGAGTCGCCGATCGTGGCCTGATCGCCGGCGCCGTCTCGGCGCCGGGTTTCGGCGCAGCGACCGCAGAACGCGGTACCGTCCGCGCGATGGACGCAGGCGCTAAAGAGGGCGGCAAGGCTGGGCAGGCGATCCGGATCGTGCTCGCCGACGATCACCAGGTCGTCCGCAGTGGGTTGCGCCTGCTGCTCGAGAACGAGCAGGGCCTCGAGGTGGTGGCCGAGGCCAGCGACGTCGAGAGCGCCGCCCGTTACGTGCGGGGGCACCATCCCGACGTGCTCGTGCTCGACCTCAACATGCCCGGGGGCTCGAGCCTCGAGGCGATCCCGCAGATCCGCGAGCAGTCGCCGGAGACGCAGATCGTCGTGCTGACGATGCAGCAGGAGCCGGCCTTCGCGCGCGAGGCGCTCGGCGCCGGCGCGCTCGGCTACGTGCTCAAGGAGGCCGCCGACGACGAGCTGGTCGAAGCCGTGCGCAACGCCGCGGCCGGCGAGAGCTACCTGAATCCGCGCCTCGGCGCGCGGATCGCGTCCGAGCCGCCTCCCGGGCCGCCCGACGACCTCTCAGAGCGCGAGGTCGAGGTGCTGCGCCTGATCGCGCTGGGACACACCAATGCGGAGATCGCCGAGCAGCTCTTTCTCTCGGTGCGGACCGTCGAGACGCATCGCTCGCACATCCAGCAGAAGCTGAGGCTCTCCACGCGAGCCGAGCTGGTTCGCTACGCGCTCGAGCGCGGGCTGATCGACGCCGGCGGCTGACCGCCCGCGGACCCTCCGCCGCGCCGCCTGCCGATCCGTAGTTGTCCGCGGGGGCGGACGGCACGCCACCGATGCGCGGGCGTCGGCCAGGTCATAGCCTCGACGCATGCGAGCGTCCGTCAAGGAGCGGAGGCGCGCGCGGGTGCTCGACGCGGAGTCCCTTCGTGGTCGGGTCTATCCGTTGCTCGCCCTGGGTGGGCTCGTCGCCGGTGCGACGCTTGCGCTCTTCGCTGCCGGCACGGCCGCCGATGCGGTGTGGGCGGCGACCGTTGCGTTGATCTTGATCCCGCTGTCCTGGTCGGTCGCGCGGGCGGTGATGGGCGGCGATCTCGGCGTCGACCTGATCGCGCTGCTGGCGATGGCCGGTGCGCTCGTACTCGGCGAGTACCTCGCCGGTGCGGTGATCGCCCTGATGCTGGCGGGCGGCAACGCGCTCGAGGAGTTCGCCTCCGCGCGCGCCCGGCGCGAGCTGACCGCGCTCGTCGATCGCGTGCCGCGCTTGGCCAGGCGGCACACCGAGCACGGATGGGAGGAGGTCCCGGTCGCGCAGGTCTCGGTGGGGGAGCTGCTGCTGATCAGGCCCGGCGAGGTGCTTCCGACCGACGGCACGATCGTCGGCGAGCGCGCGGTGATCGACGAGTCGAGCCTGACCGGCGAGCCGCTGCCTGCGACCTATCCAGCCGGTCGCGTGGTCTCTGGAGGGACGGTCAACGCCGGAGATGCATTCGAGCTGCGTGTGAGCGCTCGCGCGGAGGAGAGCGTCTACGCGGCGCTCGTCCGGCTCGTCGCGGCGGCGGAGGAGCGCAAAGCGCCCTTCGTACGGATGGCCGATCGCTATGCCGCGCTGTTCCTGCCGTTGACCGTGGCGATCGCCGCGGCGGCCTGGGCGATCAGCGGCGATCCGGTCCGCGCCCTGGCGGTGTTCGTCGTGGCGACGCCGTGCCCGTTGATCCTGGCTGCGCCGATCGCCTTCGTCGCCGGCCTCTCGCGTGCCGCCAAGTCCGGGGTGATCGTCAAGGGGGGCGCAGCGCTCGAGGCGCTTGGCCGCGCGCGCACCGTTCTGCTCGACAAGACCGGCACGCTCACGCTGGGTGTCCCGGGCGTCGAGCGCGTCGTGGCGATCGACGGCAGGAAGGGCGAGGAGCTGTTGCGCCTTGCCGCGTCGCTGGATCAGCTCTCGGGCCACGTGGTCGCGCAGGCGCTCGTGCGTCAGGCGCGCGGTGAACGTCTGGCGCTCGCCGACCCGAGCGACGTGCGCGAGTCCCCCGGGGCGGGAATCGCCGGGGTCGTGGAGGGCCTGCGCGTTGCCCTCGGGAGTCGTGGCTGGCTGATCGAGTGCGGCGTCGAGCTGCCGCCCGAGTCGGCGCTGCCACGTGCCGCCGCCGGCAACGCCATCGTGCTCGTCGCAGTCGAGCGTCGTCTCAGCGGCGCGCTGGTGATGGGAGATCACCTGCGCCCGGATGCGCGCGAGCTCGTCTCGCGCCTGCGCACGTTGGGGGTTCGCCATATCGCGCTGCTCAGCGGCGACCGCGGAGACGTTGCGCGATCAGTCGGCGAGGGACTTGGTCTCGACCGGGTCTACTCCGAGCAGAGCCCGGCCGACAAGCTCGCGATCGTGCGGCGCCTGCGCGGCGATTCCCGGCTTGCGCCGGTCGTGATGGTCGGCGACGGCATCAACGACGCTCCGGCGCTGGCCGAGGCGGACGTCGGGATCGCGATGGGCGGCGCCGGCGCGACGGTCTCCTCGGAGTCGGCCGACGCCGTGATCACGGTGGATGCCATCGCCCGTGTCGCCGATGCGGTCGCGGTGGGCCGCCGAGCCACACAAATTGCCCGCCAGAGCGTCGTCGGCGGCATCGGCCTGAGCGCTTGCGGGATGGTGCTCGCGGCCTTCGGGCTGCTCGCGCCGATCCAGGGGGCGATTGCGCAGGAGGCGATCGACGTCGCGGTGATCCTCAACGCGCTGCGCGCGCTGCGGCCCGGTGGTTGACCACCACGACGGGGGCACGGGTCGGCAGCTTCCACGGACCCGCATGCGGGTCGGTCGCCACGACCGGCGGAGCTGGACCGCGGCTCAGACCGCGTAGCGTTCGCGCGCGAGGCGCCAGGCCGACGTCGGGAACTCCACGCGCTCGACTCCCTCGCGCCACCTCACGTCGGCGTCGAACCCGTCGCGGAAGACGTCCAGCATCGCGTCGTTGTCGGGAAGGACCTCCGCGACGAACGTGGCGAGGCCTTGGCGCTCGGCGATCTCGGCCAAGCGCTCGACCAGGATCGTTCCCAGGCCGAGTCCGTGCATGTCGTCGGCCACCTCCACCGCCACTTCCGCGCGGCCGGGGTCGTGCGCCGCGAGCCGGATGCAAAGCGCGTGGCCGACAAGCGCCCCACGCTCGTCGAAGGCGAGCAGTCCGAGACGATCAGGCCCGCATTCGGCGCTCAGATGGGCAGCCTCGTCCAAGTCCACGGCGCCCGTGAAGAAGCGCAGACGACGTGCCTCGAGGCACAGTCCCGAGAGGAACTCGAGCAAGACCGCCTCATCGCCCGCCGTGCTGAGGCGAACCGTGACCTGCGAGCCATCGCGCAAGTGTGCGTCTCCTACGCTCGACGGTTGATCCTCGGCTTGCCGCATCGGCTCGCTCCTCACTCGACTCAAGGCGGCGCACCGGAGGCGTCGCAGACGTTGAATAGATCCTCGCGTCTCGCGCGTCCGGCTCCATCTGCGAGAACGTGCGACGTTCGGCCGGGTCTCCACGCACCCGAGACCGGGTTTTCCACCGATGGAAGGGGGCTTGCGGCTGCTTATCTTGCTTCGGTGAGGCAGCGACGGATGGCGAGGCGTATGCGCGCGACCGGGGCGGTCGCAGCTCTCGAGGGCCCCTCGCAGGCCGTCCCGGCAACGCGTCGCTTCGAGGATCGGCGCGGCGCCGGCAAGGAACTGGCGGCCCTGCTCGAGCGCTTTCGCGAGCAGCAGCCGGTGATCGCCGGCATGCCGCGTGGCGGAGTGCCGGTCGCGGCCGAGGTGGCGAGCGCGCTTGGTGCGCCGCTCGACGTCGCCATCGTGCGCAAGGTCGGCGCCCCGCGGAATCCCGAGTTCGCGATCGGCGCGGTCGCGGAGGGCGGCGTCCGTCTGTTGAGCGACCAGGAGGCCCACGCGCTCGGGCTCGCGCCGGCGGAAGTGCGCGCGCTCTACGAGCGAGCCGAGCGGGAGCTGTCGGACTACGCTGGCCGTTATCGCGGCTGCGAGGAGCCGGCACGCCTCGACGGCCGCACCGTGATCCTCGTCGACGACGGTCTGGCCACCGGGCGCTCGGCGGCAGCGGCGCTGCGTTCGCTTCGCCGGCGAGGTGCCAAGCGACTGATCCTCGCAGTGCCGGTTGCGGCGAGCGCGTCGGCGCGAGCGCTGGGCGAGCTCGCAGACGAAGTGGTGGCCATCGAGACGCCCGAGCATCTAGGGGCGGTGGGCTACTGGTACGACCGGTTCGCACCGACCAGCGACGCGGAAGTGCGCGAGGCCCTGGCGCATGGCCGACGGCCGGCTGAGTCGGACGGCGTGCCGTGATCGACCTGCACTGTCACATCCTGCCGGGGCTCGACGACGGGGCACGAGACATCGACGACAGCATCGCGATGGCGCGCCAGGGCGAGCAGGACGGCGTCGAGATCGTCTGCGCCACGCCGCACATTCGCAGCGATCACGCTGTGGGCATCGATCAGATCGCGCAGCGGGTGCGCCTGCTCCAGGGAGAGCTCGACGTCGACGGCGTGCGGGTGAGCATCGTTCCCGGCGGGGAGCTCGCGCAGAGCGAAGCCGACCGCCTGACCGACGAGGAGCTGCACACGGTCGCACTCGGCGGGGCGGGGGGCTGGGTCCTGCTCGAGCCCGCCGCCGGAGCGCTCGGCGACGATCTCGAACGCACGGTCGGCCGACTCGCCGAGCGCGAGGTTGCGAGCGTTGTCGCACACCCCGAGCGCCACGCGGGCAGCGACTTCGAGCGCCGCCTGCGGCGACTGACCGAGCTCGGCTGCCTGATCCAGTGGACCGCGCAGTTCGTCGCCGAGGCCGCCCCCGGTGATCTCGTGCTGGAGCTCGCGCGGGATGGGCTCGTGCACCTGCTCGGCAGCGATTCGCACTCGGCTGCGATCGGACGCCCGGTGCAGCTCGGGGCGGGATTTGCTCGTCTGGAATCCGTCTGCTCGCCCCAGCGCGTGCGCTGGATGCGCGAGCACGCACCGCGCGCAATCCTGCGCGCCGAGCCCGTTGCCGCTATGCCGTGAGCGCCTCCAGCACGGCGCCTTCGGCGAGACGCTCGGCGACCTCGCCCGAGGCGCTGCCGAGCCCGTGACGCAGGAAATTCGCTGCGCCCGCTCCCGCGCCGAGCTTGAGCGCCGCCTGCAGGTCCTCGCCGCGTGCCATCGTCGCGAGCAGCGCGCCGAGCATCGCGTCGCCGCAACCCTCGCGAAAGCCGGCGCTCAGCGCCGGAGTCTTCAGCCACCACGCCTGATCGCCGGACAGCACCAGCGAGGGACGCTCGCCGCGTGTCACGAGGACCGCGCCCGCGCCGGCCTCGAGCAGCCGCTCCGCCGCGGCGCGCAGCTGCCCAGGATCGCTCACCGGGCCACGTACGTAACCGGCGAGCTCCCAGTCGTTCAACTTGACGAGGTCCGGCTGGCCTCGCAACGCGCTGTCGAGCCGCGGGCTCGAGAGGTCGACGAGCGTGCGGCAGCCTCCGGCGCGAGCGTTCGTGACGAGATCGCCGTACACCTCCAGCGGCAGCGCCTCGCCCGGCATCGGGTTGGTGACGGCGAGCCATCCAGCCGCCGTCCCCTCGGCGCAGGCGATCGAGAACAGCTCGTCGAGCTCGTGCCGGGAAGGAGGGTCGCTGAGCGTGCACGTGAGCAGCTCGCGCTCGCCCGAGCGCCGGTCGGTCACGTAGCAGCCGCTCGCTGACGCCGTCTCGACGAGACGCAGCTCGACGTCGAGCTCGCGCAGCAGTCCTCCGAGCAGGGAGCCGCTCTCGCCGCCGCAGAACGCGCAGAGCACCGGACGAGCTCCGAGCTGCGCTGCCATGCGCGCCACCCAGACTCCCTGTCCGCCCGCGTGGAAGTGGACCGCCTCGCGCTCGCTGCCCTCGCGCTCCAGCGTGACGGTGAGCAGCGGATGGGGGGCGAAGATGGCGACGCGGGGGCGATGCTCGGCAGCTCCGGATCGCACCTTTTCGCCGCCGGCGGGTGCGTCCTGGTTCATCGATTGATCCTTCTCGTCAGTGGCGCCCGGCATGTCCGCAGGCGCATGCTCGTGTGAGCGTGGGCCCCGGGGCGAGCGGCGAACGGTCGCGCGGCCCGCCGCGCACATGGCCCCACCGGTCGCCGTGCGCCGGGCACAGGACAGGCGGCATCGTCACCGCGCCGCGCGCCAGGTGGCGTGCGGTACCCGTCCGTGAACGTCGTAGCGCGGGCGCGCTTGCACGGTGACAGGCGGCTCGCGAGAGGAGACGTCCGAGCACCCCGTCTCGCGCCCGTGATGCGTGGCCATCCCTGCATGGCCGGCGCCCGGAGCGGTCAATCGCGCGGGACGGCTCCCGCGGATCGCATCGGGGTTCCGCCAGGGCCCGGTCACCGCGATTCGCGGCCCGGCAAACCGCGGCGAGCGTCGCCGTGAGGCCCATCCACACGAGTGCCGCGATCGCGAAAGGAAGCATGGCTCCACGCTACGCCCGTGCGCGAGGGCCCGGCCTCCGTACAACGCCACATTGTGGGACGAGCAACTACGCAACGGGCACGCCGCGCTTTCGTATGCGCGTCGCTCCCGACGATCCGTAGCTTTCCGCAGGCGTTGCGCGGGCGGCTGCTGAGGTCATGCCGCCCCCGGCGTGACAGCTTGTGGGCATGAACACATCCGCAGTGACACAGCCGTCGTTGCAGGAGCTGATCTCGCTTTCGGGCCACGTCGCGATCGTCACCGGCGGTGCGATGGGCATCGGGCTCGGCATCGCCCGGCGCCTGCACGAAGCCGGCGCCAGCGTCGTGATCGCCGATCTCGACGAGGCGGTCGCGCAGGAGGCGGCAAGCTCGCTCGATCGGATTCGCGCCGAGAGCGCTCTCGCTGTCGGCTGCGACGTGGCCGATCCGGCAAGCGTCGAGGCGCTGATCGACCGGACCGTCGAGCGCTTCGGTGGTCTCGACATCCTCGTCAACAACGCCGGCATCTACCCGATGTTGGCGCTGGCCGAGCTGGACGTCGACACCTTCAGACGCGTGCTCGACGTCAATCTCACCGGGCTGTTCCTCTGCACCAAGAGCGCCGCCGAGTGGATGATCGCGCGGGGTCGGCCGGGGCGGATCGTCAACGTGACCTCGATCGACGCGCTGCACCCGTCGATGATCGGCCTTTCCCACTACGACGCGTCCAAGCACGGCGCGTGGGGCTTCACCAAGAACGTCGCCCTCGAGCTTGCGCCACACGGCATCTGCGTGAACGCCGTCGCCCCCGGCGGGATCAAGACGCCCGGCACCGGCGGCACCGACCAAGAGAGCCTCGCCGCCTTCGAAGCGATGATCCTGATGCGACGGATGGGCGACCCCGACGACATCGGCCGCGCCGTGCTGTTCCTCGCCAGCGAGCTCTCCAGCTACACGACCGGCAGCCAGCTCGTCGTCGACGGCGGGCGCCTGCTCGCCTGACTCACGTCCGCTCGGGGATCATCTCGATCGCTCCGCAAGGGCACTCCTGCACGCAGATCCCGCAGCCCTTGCAGTAGTCGAGATCGAACGCGTAGCCATCGCCCTGCTCGACCTTCAGCACGGCGTTGTCGGGGCAGACGCCGAAGCAGTTGTCGCAGCCGAAGCAGTTGCCGCAGCTCATGCAGCGACGCGCCTCGAACAGCGCGTCCTCTGCGTCGAGCCCCTGCGCGACCTCGGCGAAGCTCGACTGCCGGCGCACGGCGTCGAGGCGCGGGGCGACGGTCTTCGGCGCGTCGGCGTAGTACCAGGTGTTCAGCTCCTCGAAGGCGATCGGATCGCCGCTCTCGGGATGCCTGTACGCCTCGCCGCGCAGCCACGCGTCGACGTTGCGCGCCGCAAGCTTGCCGTGGCCGACGCCGACCGTGACCGTGCGCTCGGCCGGCACCATGTCGCCGCCGGCGAAGATCCCTTCGTGGCCGGTCATCATCCGCTCGTCCACCTGCACAACGCCGTCCTCCACCACCAGACCGGGCACGCCGTCGAGCAGCGAGAGGTCGGCTTCCTGGCCGAGCGCGAGCACGAGCGAGTCCGCCTCGAGCTCCTCCAGCTCTCCCGTCGGCTGCGGAAAGCCGCTCGAGTCGAGCTCCATCTTCTCCAGTACCAGCTTGCCCTGCTCGGCGCGCTTGATCGTCGAGAGCCACTTCATCATCACGCCCTCCTCGAGTGCCTCCTCGAGCTCGACGTCGTGCGCCGGCATCCGATCGCGCGTGCGCCGGTATACGACGACCGCCTCGCTTGCACCGAGGCGTTTGGCGGTGCGCGCGGCGTCCATCGCCGTGTTGCCGCCGCCGTAGACGACCACGCGCCGGCCGAGCAGCGGGCGCTGCTCGCCCTCCATGCTGCGCAGCAGCGTGACCGCGTCGAGCATGTGCGCGGCCTCGCCGGCGGGGATGTACGCGCGTCTGCCGATGTGCGCGCCGACGGCGAGGAAGGCGGCGTCGAAGCCGCCGTCGTGCATCGCCGTGAGGATGTTCGTGACCTTCGCGTCGCACTCGAGCGTCACGCCGAGGTCGAGGATCCGCTGAATCTCGGCGTCGAGGGTCTCGCGCGGCAGGCGGTACCGCGGGATGCCGAAGCGCATCATTCCGCCCGGCACCGGGCCGGCGTCGCGGATCGTCACCCGATGCCCGCGACGTGTCAGGTGGTAGGCGGCCGACAGCCCCGACGGGCCCGCGCCGACGACGAGCACGCGCTTGCCGCTCGGCGGCGCGTCGAGCGACAGCTGCCAGCCGCGGCGGATCGCCTCGTCGCCGAGGAAGCGCTCGACGCCGTGGATGCCGACCGTCTCGTCGAGCTGTGCGCGGTTGCAGGCGCTCTCGCACGGGTGGTAGCAGACGCGTCCCATCACGGCCGGCAGCGGGTTGTCCTTGACCAGCTCGCGCCAGGCCGCCTCGTAGTCGCCCGACTCGGCGTGGTAGAGCCACTGCTGGATGTTCTCGCCGGCCGGGCAGCCGTGATTGCACGGCGGCAGACGGTGCACGTACTGCGGGCGCTCCTCGCGCCATGAGCCCGTCTTGTTGGCGAGGCTCGAGCCGACGTCGAGCGTGATCGCAAAGGGCTTGTCCATCACGCGCCCTCCTCGAGCAGCCCGAAGCGGCGGATGTTGCGGTCGGCGCCGGCCTGGATGCGGGCGATCACGTCGCTGCGCCGCTCCGGCGCGAACAGGTGCGCGAAGCGCTTCTGCGGGCGCAGGTAGTCCTCGACGGGCACCGGCCGACGAATCTTCGAGACCGAGCTGACCTCGCCGTCGCGCGCCTCGAACACCGGGAAGATGCCCGACTCCTTGGCCAGGCGCGCGATCCGGATCGTGTCCTTCGACGCGCTGCCCCAGCCGAGCGGGCAGGGCACGAACACGTGCAGGTAGCGCGGTCCGCGGATCTCCATCGCGCTCTGCACCTTCGCCTCGAGGTCGCGCAGCTCGGCGACCGTCGCCGTGGCCACGTAGGGAATCTCGTGCGCCATCGCGATCAGCGGCGCGCTCTTGCCCTGGCCGAACACCATGCCCGGCTGCGGCCCGACGGCCTGCGTCGTGGCCGTGCGCGCAGCCGGGGGCGTGGCGCCCGAGCGCTGCACGCCCGTGTTCATGTAGGCCTCGTTGTCGTAGCAGATGTAGAGCACGTCGTCGCCGCGCTCGAACATGCCCGACAGGCACGCCATGCCGATGTCCACGGTGCCGCCGTCGCCGCCCTGGCCGACGACGCGCACGTCATTGCGACCCTTCGCCTTCAGCGCCGCTGCGATCCCCGTCGAGACGGCCGGCGCGTTGCCGAACAGCGAGTGGATCCATGGGATCCGCCACGACGTCTCCGGATAGGGGGTGGAGAAGACCTCGAGACAGCCAGTCGCGTTCGCCGCGATCATCCGACCGTTCGTCGCGCGCATCGCCGCGTCGAGCGCGTAGCGCGCGCCGAGCGCCTCACCGCAGCCCTGGCAGGCGCGATGACCGCACGTGATCGAGTTCGTGCGCTGTTCGTCGGCTTGCAGCGAGCGCTGCTGGGGGTCGAGCAGCCGATTGCCGACCGCGAAGCTGCCGGTCTGGTAGAAGCGAATCGCCGGAGCCTTCATTCTCGTGGGCTCCTCATACCGGCCCTGCCGCGACCGTGCCGACGTCGCGCAGGATGTTCTCGGCGTGCGGGCCTGAGGCGGTCGAAGCGCGCATGCGCGCGAGCTCGCGCTCGACCAGCTCCCAGTCCATGTCGAGGAAGCTGAGTGGCTGCAGGCGGTCGGCCACGGCGTCGGCGAATAGCGCCAGCAGCGACGCTTTCGTGATCGGCCGGCCACCGAGCCCCGCGATCACCGTGTAGCCGTGCAGCTGAATCCCGGCGAGCGCCATGCGCACGTTCGCCGAGATGATCCCGCCGACGCCGACGGCGAGCGCCTTCTCGAGCACGACCACGCGCTCGGCGTGGCCCAGCGCCTCGCGGACCTGCTCCAGCGGGAACGGGCGGAAGGACTTCAGCGCGACCGCGCCGATCGCCACGCCCTGCTCGCGCAGCTCGTCAACGGCATCCTTGATCGTGCCGAGCACCGAGCCGAGCGCGAGCACGATCGTCTCGGCGTCCTCGGTGCGGTAGCTACAGAGCAGGCCACCGCTGTCGCGCCCGAAGGCGTCGCGGAAGTCGCCGGCGATCTCGGGGATCAGCTCGAGCGCCTGCATCTGCTTGGCGTGGGCGAGGTACTTCACCTCCATGAAGGCCTCCGGGCCGACCATCGCGCCGATCGAGACCGGCTCGTCGGGGTCGAGCACCTGGCGCGGGGCGAACGGCGGCAGGAAGGCGTCGACGGCCGCCTGCTCGGGCATCTCCACACGCTCGACGGCGTGCGTGAGGATGAAGCCGTCCATGCAGACCATCACCGGCGTCGAGAGCTGCTCTGCCAGGCGGAAGGCCTGGATGTGCAGGTCGAGCGCCTCCTGGTTGGTCTCGGCGTAGAGCTGGATCCAACCCGAGTCGCGCTGGGACATAGCGTCGGAGTGGTCGTTCCAGATGTTGATCGGCGCGCCGATCGCGCGGTTGGCGACGGTCATCACGATCGGCAGCCCGAGCCCCGAGGCGTTGTACAGCGCCTCGGCCATGTACAGCAGGCCCTGGCTGGCGGTCGCCGTGTAGGCGCGCGCTCCCGTCGCCGAGGCGCCGATCGCGACCGACATCGCAGCAAACTCCGACTCGACGTTGACGAACTCGCACGGCGCGAGCTCGCCGCTCTTGACGATCTGCGAGAGGTTCTCGACGATGTGCGTCTGCGGCGAGATCGGGTAGGCGCAGATCACCTCCGGTCGGCACAGCGCGACCGCCTCGGCGACCGCACGCGAGCCCTCAAGCTGGTGCAGCATCGCTCAGCTCCAGCACCTCGGTCGTGACCCACGCATGGGCGGCGTGCGCGGCCGCCACGTTGCGCTCGCCGATCGGCCCGGGGAATCGCTCGTGAATCGCTCGCGAGACGGCATCGAGTGAGATCCATCCGGTGAGCGAGGCGAAGCCACCGAGCAGCGCCGCATTGGCGACGGCGCGGCCCGTGTGCTCGCGCGCGAGCTCGCTGGCGGCCACCGTCACGAGGCGCTCGGCGCGAAAGCCATCGACGAACTCGCCGAGGCCCAGCTCGGAAAAGCTCTGCGCGGTGTTGATCAGGATGAAGCCGTCCCGCTTGACGCCCGCGAAGACGTCCACTTGGTGAAGCAGCGTCGGGTCACCGACGATCAGCGCGTCCGGCTCCATCACCGGCTCGCGCGTGCGGATCTCGCGCTCGTCGATGCGGCAGAAGGACACGACCGGTGCGCCCATGCGCTCGGAGCCGAAGCTCGGGAAGGCCTGCGCCCAGCGCCCTTCGTCGAAGGCCGCCACCGACAGGAGCTCCGCCGCCGTGACGACGCCCTGGCCGCCCCGCCCGTGGATGCGGACCTCGAACATCCTCTAACCGCCGCGTGCCGCGTCCAGCAGCACGCGCTGCTCGGCCGATGCGACGAGCGAGCGGGTCCGCGCGATCACGTCGACGTTGACCGAGATCGCGTCGATCCCGGCGCGCACGAGCAGCTCGGCGTACTCCGGGTGCACCGACGGCGCCTGCCCGCAGATCGAGCTGCGCAGGCCGAGCTCGTGCGCCAGCGGGATCAGCTGGCGCAGGTAGGAGGTCACCGCGGGGTCGCGCTCGTCGAAGGTCTCCGCCAGCACCTCGTTGTCGCGGTCCGCGCCCAGCAGCAGTTGCGTCAGGTCGTTCGAGCCGATCGAGATCCCCGTGATCCCGAGCTCGGCGTAGTCGCGCAGGTTGAACAGCACCGAAGGCACCTCGGCCATCACCCAAAGCTCGAAGCCGGGACGCTCGAGCAGGCCCGAGGCGGCGATCAGCTCGCGGCAGCGGCGCAGCTCGCGCGTGGTGCGCACGAACGGCAGCATCACGTGCAGGTTCGAGCCGCCCTCGTCCCACACCCTGCGAATCGCCTCCAGCTCGAGTCCGAAGATGTCGGGCTCCTTCGTGTAGCGCAGTGCGCCGCGGTAGCCGATCATCGGGTTCGCCTCGTGCGGCTCGAACTGCTCGCCGCCCCGCAGGCCGGCGAACTCGTTCGTGCGGAAGTCGATCGTGCGGTAGGTGACCGGTCGCGGCGCGAACCCCGTCGCGAACGTGCTCAGCCCCTCGGCCATGCGCGCGACGAAGTCCTCGCTGCGGCCCTCCTGCAAGAGCGTTCGCGGGTGGTCGCCGGCGAGCGCCTCGAGCACCATCATCTCGGCGCGCAGCAGCCCGACGCCGTCGACCGGCAGCCCCTTGACGCGCTCGACCTGCGAGGGCTCGGAGAGGTTGACGAGGATCTGCGTCGCCGTGACGGCCGGACCCGCCGAGCCTGTGGCCGCCGCCGCGGCGGATGCGGCGGCAGACGCCTGCTCGGCGGCTGCGATGGCGCCCTCCAGCACGATCCCGCGCGTGGCGTCGACCGTCACGACCTCGCCGTCGCGCAGCTTCGTGGTCGCCTCGCCGGTGCCGACCACGCAGGGGATGCCGAGCTCGCGCGAGACGATTGCCGCGTGGCAGGTCATGCCGCCCGAGTCGGTCACGATCGCCTGGGCGCGGCGCATCAAAGGCAGCCAGTCGGGCGAGGTCATGTGCGTGACGAGCACGTCGCCCTCCTGCAGCTTCTCGGCGTCGGTCAGCGAGGCGAGGATCCGCGCCGGTCCGCTTGCGCTGCCCGGCGCGCCGCCGAGCCCGCGCAGCAGCACGGCCTGCGGCTCACCGCTCGTCGTCTGAGCAGCGCTCGGCGAGCCCTCCTCGTGCAGCGTCGTGATCGGGCGGCTCTGCAGCATCCACAGCACGCCGTCCGGGTCGAACGCCCACTCGGTGTCCTGCGGGGAACCGTAGTGCTGCTCGATCTGCCGGCCGAGGCTCGCCACCGCGATCACCTCGTCGTCGCTCAGCACCGGTTGCAGCGCCTCCTGCTCGGAGAGCGTGCGCGTCTGCGTGCCGCCGTCCGGCGCGTACTCGATCACGAGCTCCTTGTGGTGGACCTCGCGACGGCGGATCGCGAGCGTGGCCTTCTCGACGATGTAGCGATCGGGCGAGACCGAGCCCGAGACGACGGCCTCGCCGAGGCCGAAGGAGCCCTCGATCACCAGCTCGTCGCGCTGTCCCGTGGCGGGGTTGACGGTGAACATCACGCCGGCGCGGGTCGACGCGAGCTGGAGCTGCACGACCACGGCGATGTCCATCTCGGCCTGCCCGAGCCCGTTGACGCCGCGGTAGTAGATCGTGCGCGCGCCGAACAGCGAGCGCCAGCAGCGGCGCACGGCGTCGACCACGGCATCGGCGCCGCAGGTGTTGAGAAAGGTCTCGTTCATGCCGGCGAAGGAGGACTCGGCCGTGTCCTCGCCGGTCGCCGAGGAGCGAACCGCCACGGGGGCGTCGCCGTGCTCGCCGGCAAGTCGCTCGTAGCTCTCGCGGATCGCCTGCTCCAACTGCGCGGGCACGGGCGTCTGATCGAACAGTTCGCGTGCCGTCGCGCTCGCGGCCTGCAGGGCGGTCGTGTCCTCCACGTCGAGCGGATCTAGGAGCTCGGCGAGGCGCTCGCGCAGGCCGGTCTCTTCGCAGTAGGCCGCATAGGCCGGGGCGCCGACGACGAAGCCGTCGGGCACCGGCAGGCCGGCCGCGGTCAGCTCGCCGAGGTTCGCGCCCTTGCCGCCGGCATAGGGAACGTCATCGCGCCGCAGCGACGCGAATGGGCGCACGGCCTGTAGCTGGGGCTTGGCGGGTGCCGAGGTTGGGGCGTTCACCGTTTCTCCTCCTGCGTCGAGAGTGGCCGAGCGGTACGGACTCCTCGAAGTCAATCGCTGCGGGCGTCCTGCGGCCAGGGCACTTCCCCCTGAACGATCTACGTAGTTCACACCCATGACCCGCCGCGCGGGGGGCGTAGCGTTGGCGCAGTGAGGACGATCTCCGTGCAGCAGTTGCAGCGGGCCCTCTCCGCGCTTGCGAGCAGCGAGCCGCGCGTCGTCGCGAGCGGCAACCACGCCAGCCCGCGCGTGCTGCTCGGCGCGCTCGAGGACTCGCTCGAGCGCTATCGCCTGTTCATGCTCGCCGCCCACGGGCCGCTGCCGGTGCGCGAGTCGGTGATCTTCGAGACTCCGTTCGTCGGGCCCGGGATGCGCGACGCAGGCGAGCGGCTCGACTACTTGCCGATGCGCCTGTCGCTCGTGCCGCGGCTGTTCGACACGCTGCGCCCGCCGGACGTCGTGTTGCTGCACACCTCGATGCCCCGTGCCGGTCGCGTCTCGCTGGGGATCGAGGTCAACGTCCTGCCCGCCGCGATCGAACGCGTCCGCGCCCGCGGCGGGCTCGTGATCGCCCAGCTGAACCCGCGCATGCCCTACACGCTCGGCGACGGCGAGATCGCCGAGGAGCTGATCGACCTCGCCGTCGAGTGCGACGAGGAGCTCGACGTGCCCGGATTCGGGCCCGGTCACGAGCATGCCGAGGCGATCGCCGAGCGCGTCGCCGAGCTCGTGCCCGACGACGCGACGCTGCAGCTCGGGATCGGGCAGGTGCCCGACGCGACGCTGCGCGCGCTGTCCGGGCGGCGCCGGCTGGCGATCTGGTCGGAGATGATCAGCGATGGCGTGATGGCGCTCGAGCGAGGCGGCACGCTCGACCCGGCCCGGCCGATCGTGTGCTCGTTCCTGTTCGGCTCGCCCGAGCTGTACGAGTGGGTGCAGGGCAACCCGCGGCTGCGGATGACGCGTACCGAGACGACCAACGATGCCTCGCGGATCGCCGCGCAGACGGCGATGATCTCGGTCAACACCGCGCTGCAGGTCGATCTCTCAGACCAGGCCGGCGCCAGTCACATCGGCAGGCGCGTCTACTCCGGCTTCGGCGGCCAGCCGGACTTCGTCGAGGGCGCGCTGCGCTCGAGCGGCGGCCACGCGATCATCGCGCTTCGCTCATGGCACGAGGCGAGCGACAGCTCGACGATCGTCCCGCGCCTGTCCGGCCCGGCGACCTCCTTCCAGCACTCCGCCGTGATCACCGAGCAGGGATCCGCGCGGATCTTCGGTCGCAGCCAGCGCGCGCAGGCGCGCTTGATGATCGAGCAGGCCGCGCACCCCGACGCGCGCGGGTGGCTGCGCGAAGCGCTCGCCGGCGGGCTCAGCCCGCAGCCGGCGCCGGCACCTGCTGCGTGATGCAGTGGATGTTGCCGCCGCCGAGCAGGATCTCGCGCGCCGGCACGCCGACCACCTCGCGCTCGGGGAACACCTCGCGCAGGATCGACGCCGCCTGCTCGTCGTAGCGCTCGTCGAGCAGCGGCAGCACGATCCGCGAGTTGGCGATGTAGAAGTTCGCGTAGGAGGCCGCGAGGCGGTCGCCGGCGCGGCGCGGAAGGCTGCCCTCGACGGCGTCCACGCCGCGTGCCTCCTCTTCGGAGATCGCGACTGGCCCGGGGGAGGGCAGGTGGATCACCTCGAGCGAGCGCCCGCGCGCGTCGCTCGCCGCCAGCAGCCGCTCGTGCGCGTCTCGCGAGATCGCGTGCTGCGGGTCTGACTCGTCGTCGGTCCACGTCAGCAGCACGACGCCCGGGCGGGCGAAGCATGCGAGGTTGTCGACATGCCCGTCGGTCTCGTCGTTGTAGACGCCCCGGCCGAGCCAGATCACCTTGCTCGCGCCGAGGTGGTCGAGCAGGGCCTGCTCGATCTGCTCGCGCGAGAGCTCGGGGTTGCGGTTCGGGTTCAGCAGGCACTCTTCGGTGCTCAGCACCGTGCCCTCGCCGTCGACGTGGATCGAGCCGCCCTCGAGCACGAGCGGCGCGCGGTAGCGATCGGCTCCTTCGATCTCGAGCACCTTGGCCGCGACACGCTCGTCGCGGTCCCACGGGAAGTACAGCCCTCCCTGAAGGCCGCCCCAGGCGTTGAAGCGCCAGTCCACGCCGCGCCGGCCACCGCTGCCGTCGATCACGAAGGTCGGGCCCATGTCGCGGATCCAGGCGTCGTCGGTCGAGATCTCGACGACGCGGATCGAGGGGGACAGCAGCGCGCGGCAATGCTCGAACTGGGCGTCCGAGACGGCGACCGTGACCGGCTCGGAGGCGTTGATCGCCTCGGCCACGGCCGCGTAGGCCTGCTGCGCCGGCTTCGCCCCGAGGCGCCAGTTGTCGGGTCGCTCGGGCCAGGCCAGCCAGCAGCCGGTGTGCGGCTCGAACTCGCCCGGCATGCGATAGCCGTCGGCGCGCGGCGTCGAGTCGATCGTGGCGCTCATCTCAATACCACCGTACATTCACTGAGGTGGCAGAGCAGATTCAATTGATCGTGTCGTCCGGGCCGCACGTCTCGCCCGCGCGCAAGTGCCCGCCCCGGCGCGCGCCGTTTCGCATCGGCGCCGTGCAGGAGCGCTGGCATCCCGATCCCGAGGAGCACCGGCAGGCGCTCGCCGCGGGCATCCGCCGAGCCGCCGAGCAGGGCGCGCAGCTCGTCTGCCTGCAGGAGCTGACGCTCAGCCGCTACTTCGCGACCGACCCCGGCGGTCCGAAGGCTGCGGGAGCCGAGCCCGAGGACCTGCCCGGCGGCCCGACCTTCGAGTTCGCCGCGGGGATGGCAGCCGAGACGGGGGCGCACGTGCACGCCTCGCTGTACGAGCGCGCCGACGGCGAGGACGGCCTCGGCTTCAACACGGCGATCGTCGTCGCACCCGACGGCGAGCTCGTCGCGCGCACGCGCAAGCTGCACATCCCGCTGACGGCCGGATACCACGAGGACCGCTACTTCCGCCCTGGACCGGGCGAGGGCGAGCAGCCCTACCCGCTGCTCGCGCTGGCCGAGGCGCGCCTCGGCCTGCCGACGTGCTGGGACCAATGGTTCCCCGAGGTCGCGCGCGCCTACAGCCTGGAGGGAGCCGACGTGCTCGTCTACCCGACCGCGATCGGCTCCGAGCCCGACCACCCCGAGTTCGACACGCAGCCGCTGTGGGAGCAGGTGATCGTCGGCAACGCGATCGCCAACGGCGTCTTCATGGTCGCCGTCAATCGCATCGGCGAGGAGCCGCCGCTGCGCTTCTACGGCTCCTCGTTCATCTGCGACCCGTACGGGCGAAAGCTCGTGCAGGCGCCGCGCGAGGAGCCGGCCGTGCTCGTCGCCGAGCTCGACCTCGACCAGCGCGAGGACTGGCTCGAGCTGTTCCCGTTCCTGCAGACGCGCAGGCCGGACACCTACGGCCGGCTCTCCGGGTAGCGCAGCCTCCCGGCCGCCCCGCCCGGCGTTCGTCTTCGCAGACCGGCCTCCGGGGAAACCCGCAGCGCGCTCGCGTGCTCCGCACGGAGGGAGCGCGGCGCCGGCTTGCGTAGCTTGCAAGTCAGGCAATCAACAGCTGCGACGCGATCACGCGACAGAGGAGACCGACGATGTTCAAGAACGTGCTTGTGGGAATCGATGGGAGGTCCAACGGGCGCGACGCGATCGCGCTCGCATCGCGGCTGCTCGACGACGACGGCAAGATGACGCTGGCCCACGTGCACAGCGCCGACTTGCGCGTCTTCGCCGCGATCGGCCCCGAGTTGCTCGCCGAGGAAGCGGCCAGCTCGAAGGAGCTGCTGGCGCACGAGCGCGCCGAGGCGGGCGTCGAGGCGGAGCTCGTCAGCGTGAGCGCGCCGACGCCCGGTCGCGGGCTGCACGAACAGGCCGAAGCGCAGGGCGCAGATCTGATCGTGGTCGGCTCCTGCAGCCGGGGATTGCTCGGCCGCGCGATGCTCGGCGACGACGCGCGCGCGGCGCTGAACGGGACACCCTGCGCGGTGGCGGTTGCCGCGCGCGGGTACGCGACGGCGGCGAAGCGGCTGATGCGGATCGGCGTCGGCTACGACGGCTCGCCGGAGAGCACCGCCGCGCTTGCCGTGGCGAGGCAGGTCGCCGCCGAGACCAAGGGCTCGGTCAGTGCGCTTCAGATCGTCACGATTCCGCCGGTGATGTACACCGGGCTGATGCCGCCGCTGCTCGGCGAGAGCATCGACACCATGATCGAGGAAGCGCGCGGTCAGATGAAGGAGCTGCCCGACGTCGAGGGCCGTGCCGTCTACGGCGTGCCCGGCGAAGAGCTCGCGGCATTCGGCGACGAGCTCGACCTGCTCGTCGTCGGCTCCCGCAACTTCGGGCCCGTGCGACGCCGTGTGGTCGGCAGCACGGGCGACTACCTCGAGCGCCATGCCCGCTGCTCGCTGCTGACGCTGCCGCGCGTCGGCGCGGCCGACGGGGCCGACGGCGAGGCCGAGGCGACGAGCGCGGTCGCTGTCTGAGCGTGTGAGCGCAGGGCCAAACTGCGGCCTCCGCCGCGGTTCGGCGACAGCGTCCGTCGTGTGCCTAGCTAGACGTGGCTAGTGACCGCGCCGACCGGACGCTTTGGCCAGGTAGGAGTGCCCCGCCTCGACCGTCACGTGCTTGTGCGTGACGAGGTTGGTCACCGCAACGCGGTCGGTGAGCACGCGGATCAGCGTGCCGGCGCAGAGATCCTCGGTCAGCCAGCGCGTGCCCAGCACGGCGCCGGTCGCGTAGTTGCCCTTGGTCGAGTAGCTGCCGTGCCCTTCGGCCCACAGCTTGCGCACCGGGCGCTTTCCGTGGGCGGCGCTCGATCGCGCGCGACGGCCGTTCGTCCGCGGCGTCGGGCATCCCGAGAAGCTGCCACCCCAGAGGGTCGAGGTCACGAGCCCGTCGCGGCGCTGGGTCAGCTTGAACTCTCCCTGATAGAAGACCATCGTCTGGGTCCCGCCATGAGGCGCGGCCGTGGTGACGGAGACCCTTCCATGCGTCGCATCGACGATGCTTCCGAACGGGATCTGCTCACCGCCGCTCAGCAGCGTGAAGGCACGCGAGCCGGGCAGTTTCACGCGCACGATCCCCGACAGCCGGACCACGTTGCCGGTGAGGGCAAGCGTCGGCGGCGGAAGCGCAGAGGTCGTGCTCGCGAGCACGCCGCGCTGCGCCGAGTTCTGCGTGACTTGATTGCCCGCCTCGCCGGTGCTCGGCGTCTCCCCGCTCACAGGCGGCGTTTCTTCGCCAGGCGGGGGAGGGGGGTTGATGCTCGACGGCGGGCCGAGGTACGCCCATGCTCCGCCGAGTTTGCGCGCTTCGTGCGGAGCGCCGATCAGGGCCGTGCTCGCGTCCGCTGAGAGCGCGAGCCCCATGCCGAACGCCGCCCCCCGAGATTCTTCGCCGCCGGGCCGCAGCTCGGCCTGCTGGGTCCACGTCCCGCCCGAGCGCGTGAACGTCCAAGCGGCACCCACCGGGCCGTCGTCATGCGGGGCGCCGATCAGCGCGGTGCTGCCGTCGGCGGAGAGTGACGTGGCGTAGCCGAACTGACCTTCGCCGAGCTCACCCGTGGGAGTCAGCTTCGGGCCCTGCTGGGACCAGCTCGAACCGTTGCGCACGAGCGCCCAGGCGGCGCCGAGGTCTTCGGCGTCCGATCGGGCCCCGACCAGCCCGGTCGTGCCGTCGGCGCTGAGCGCGACGCTGTTGCCGAAGCGACCGTTGCCCACCTCTTCGCCCCTGCCGGTGAGCTTGGCACCCTGAGTCGCCAGTTCGCCACCCACGCGTGCAAGCGCCCATACGGCGCCGGCGTAGTGGTCGTCGCCGGGGCCGCCGATCAGCCCGGTCGAGCCATCGGAGGAAAGCGCGACGCTGCGTCCGAAGAAGCCGGCACCGAGCTCGTCCGCTGCGGTGAGCCGCGAGCCCTGCGCGAGGAAGCCCGACGCGGAGCGCGTGAAGGCCCATGCCGCACCACGTCCGCCACTGTCGCGGGGGGCGCCGACCAGCGCCGTGTCGCCGTCGCCGGAGAGCGCCACGCTTCGGCCGAAGCTCCCGCGCCCCGCGGCTTCGTCGCTGCCGGTGAGCTTCGCGCCGAATTGCGACCACGTCGATCCGGAGCGGACGAAGACCCACGCTGCGCCTTGAGCTTCGTTTGCGCGGGGAGCGCCGATCAGCGCCGTATCGCCGTCGGCAGAGAGCGCCACGCTGCGACCGAAGCCGCATTCGCTGACGTCGGCGGCACATCGTTCTCCTTCTTCCGCGTCGGTCGCTTCGTTCACGGTCAGCTTCGGCCCCTGCTGCGTCCATGTCGAACCCACGCGCGTGAACACCCAGGCGGCGCCCGCGAACCCGTTGTCCGCAGGCGCGCCTACCAGTGCCGTGGCGCCGTCGGCCGAGAGGGCGATGCTGAAGCCGAACCGGCCCTCTTCAGACTCGCCGATCGGCAGGGGCCGTTCCTCGCCCTGTCCGATCAACGGGTCGATCGTCACCGGGTAGTCCGCGCCGGAGGTGTCGACCTCGATCGTGACCGTCGGGCCATGCAGGGCGAGCCGGCTCGTGAGCGTCCGTCCGCTCGCGTCGTGAGCGCTGAGCCCGCCATAGCGCAGCGAGGTGCCACCCTGATGAGCCAACTCGATCGCCGTCCGATCGGCGGAGAGCGACGGCCGAACGTCGCCCGAGATCGCAAGTGACAGCGCGAGGTGCCGGCTCGCGTGACTTGCCGCGGCACGACTTACGGTGAAGCCCTGCTCGAGCCCGAGCGGGCCGTTCACGTACCACTCGTCGATGCCGGCGCGCGCGTAATCGACCCGGTTGCCCTTCGCGCTCGGCGTGACCGTGGCGAAGCGGCGGGAGGAGGCCTCCGTGCCGATCGCTCGTGGTGAGAGCTTCAGCCAGGCCGAGCCAGATCTGACGGTGACGCCGGTGCGCCAGAGAGTTGCCCGAATGCGCCCGCCCGCGGTCTCGGTGTGGAAACCGTCACGCTCAGCGCTGATTGCGTAATCGCGATCGCCCGCGCCGACCGCACGTGAAAGCGGACCTTGAAGAGCCGGGGACATCAGGGCGGACGCGGCCGGCGGAGCGCTGCCGGAGATGACATCGGCGTGCATGAGTCCCTGGGAGGGTGCCTGCCCGACGGGGCTCGAGCGCTGCAGGGCGAGCCCTATCAGCGCGCACGACAGCGCCGCGGCGAGCAGGCTCGGCCACACGAAGAACGTGTGAGTCCACTGAATGTGGATCCGACTACCAGACGTCATTCCATTCCCCCGCGCGCCGTATGCGACGGCTGCGTATAGCCATGCGTCAGACGACCCCGACGGTCACCTGCAGGTATGAAATCTGACAGATTTGCGGCCTGATAGGGCCAACTTGCCCACAATCGGAGCGTCCGCTTGGACAGGTGCCCAGGCCGGTGATCGGGCACGCGCGAGTGCTTGCACGGTCACTTACACTCGTCGCTCTGGGGGCAAGAGCAGAGAGCAACAGCTTCAGGGACGCGACTCCGCCGCCTGCGGGACCACGGTCTCGCGGGCACCGGCTTTGGCGCCGGTGATGGCTGCGCCGGCGAGGGTCGCGCCGACGGCGCACGCACGGCGCGTGGCCACGCCGTGGGCGGTGCTGGCGGTCGCCGTGCTCGGCAGCTCGATGGCGTTCATCGACGCGAGCAGTGTCAACATCGCGATCCCCGATATCGCAGACGGGTTCCTCGGCTCGCCGATCTCGAACGTCTCGTGGGTGCTGAACGCCTACAGCATCGTGTTCGCGGCGTTCCTCGTTGGCGGCGGCCAGCTGGCGGACCTGCTCGGACGCCGCCGCGCCTTCTCGTTCGCGATCGTCGCGTTCACGCTCTCCTCGGCGCTTTGCGCGCTGGCGCCGACGCTGAACCTGCTGATCGCGGCGCGCGTGCTCGAGGCAGCCGCTGGGGCGCTGCTCGTGCCGAGCTCGCTGGCGATCGTGCTCGAGGCGCGCGACGCGCGCGAGCGCACGCACGCGGCGGCGACGTGGTTCGCGCTGGCGGCCGTAGCGGCGGGCGTCGGCCCGCCGCTCGGCGCGCTGTTGATCACGGCTTCGAGCTGGCGCCTGGTCTTCCTGATCAACGTGCCGCTGGGCCTGCTCACGTTCGTGCTCGCTCGTCGGGTGATCGTCGAGAGCCGGGCTCCCGGTCAACGGCGTCTACCGGACCTGCTCGGCGGGCTCGTGCTGGCGGCGGCGATCGCCTCGCTCGTGCTCGCGGTCGTCAAGGGCGAGGAGTGGGGCTGGGTCAACGGGCGGGTGCTCGGCGCATTCGCCGCGTCGCTGTTGCTGGGCTGGTACTTCGTGTTCCGCGCGACCCGCGCGCGCTCGCCCGTGATCGATCCCTCGCTGCTGCGCATCCCGGGCTTCGTCCTGTCGAACGTGGCGACCGTGCTGATGTCGACGGGCTTCTTCGCCTACACGCTCGGGAACGTCCTCTTCCTGACGGGCGTGTGGCACTACTCGATCCTGCAGGCCGGGCTGGCCTTGACGCCGGAGCCGATCCTCGCGCTCGCGCTCGCCGAGCCGACGATCCGACTGCTCCGAAGACTGGCGCAGGACATAGCGCATCGCCTGCTGCTCGTGCTCGGTGCGCTGATCTGGGCCTCCGGCATGGCCTACCTCGCGCTGCGACTCGGCAGCAAGCCGGACTTCCTCGGCGGCTGGCTGCCGGGGATGGCGATCCTCGGCGTCGGCGGGGGACTGGCTCTGCCGACGCTCAGCGGGATGGCGATCGACTCGGTGCCGGGCCCGCGATTCGCCGTCGCCACATCGCTGAACTCGGTGGCGACGCAGGTCGGAGCCGCGCTGGGGGTCGCGATCCTGATCGCGATCGCGGGCGCGGAGACGCTGCACACGCTGCGCGAGGCGTGGCTGTTTGCTGGTGGCTGCATCCTCGCCGGCGCGCTCCCCTGCCTCGTGCTCGTCGTCAAAGGAAACAATCAGGTGCACTCGCGCGCGAGCGATGTCCGCGAGGAGCAGGGCACGGTCGCGGCGGCGCCGGAGGAGCTCGAGCTTCCGGTGCTGCCGAGCCTGGCGCAGTCCGATGGAGAGCGGGCGGTCGTGGTCGAGCAGACGGTCGCCGAGTTCCTGCGCAAGGTGCAGATCTTCGCCGATCTTCCGGAGGAGCTGCTCGAGCGCCTCGCGAGCATCGCGACGAACGTCAGCCTGTCTCGCGGGGAGTGGCTGTTTCGCGAAGGCGAGCCCGCGGACGGGGTCTACATCGTGCGCGTCGGTCACCTCGAGATCGTGCAGGAGCAGCCGGAGTCGGCCGTGCTGAACACGCTCACGCGCGGTGCTGTGATCGGCGAGCTCGCGCTGCTCAGCGGTGCCGCGCGCAGCGGCTCGGCGCGGGCGCTCCGCGACAGCGAGGTGCTGAAGATCGAGAAGAGCCATTTCGACGAGCTGCTCAACTCGACGCCGACGCTCGCGCTCGGACTCACACGCGTGCTCAGCGTGCAGCTGCAGGCCAGCCGAGCGCTGCCGGTCACGCGGCGTGCGCGACCGGTGACGATCGCGCTGCTCGGGCTCGGTCCGGGGGTGCCGCTGCTGGAGATCGCGGACGAGCTGAGCACGGCGATGTGCGCGTTCGGCAGGGTGGCGGTGCTCCATCCCGACGATCACGCAGCGTCTGCGGGCGAGGCCGGTTCGCGGGCAGACGCCGTCGGACGGTTCGGCCCGGTGGTCGAGCGCTGCGAGCTCGAGCACGATCACGTGATCATGGTGTGCGGGGACGATCCGCGGACGGGCACGTGGGACGACTTCTGCCTCGCGCGCGCCGACCGCGTGCTCGCAGTGGTCGACGAGAGCGTAAGCGACGCCGACGAAGCCGCCCGCGGGCTCGGCTCGCAGGACGCGCTTGGGCGCTCGATCGGACGGATCCGCGGTTGCGATCTCGTCGGCTACGGCCTCCGGGCAGGCACGGGCGGGCTGGGCGGCTGGCTCGAGCGGATCGAGCCCGCCGGCACCTTCTCACTCTCGAGCGACGGCGGTCGACGTCGCGACATCGCGCGAATGGCGCGGCGGCTGTCGAGCCGCTCGCTCGGGGTCGTCTTCGGCGGCGCCGGCGCGCGGGCGTTTGCCCACCTGGGCGTGCTCGAGGTGCTGCTCGACGCCGGGGTACGGGTGGATCGCGTCGGCGGCGTCAGCATCGGCGCCTTCGTGGGCGCGCTGCTCGCCGTCGGCTACGACGGCGCGGCGATCGACGCCTGCTGCTACGAGGAGTGGGTCAGGCGCAATCCGATCAACGACTACACGATTCCGCGTTCGTCGCTGATCAGGGGGCGCAAGTCACAGGCGATGCTCGAGCGCGTGTTCGGCCAGACGCGGATCGAGGAGCTGTCTCGATCGTTTTACTGCGCGAGCGTCGATCTGCGCGAGAGCAGCCTGCGAATCGACCGCCGGGGCTTTCTTGCAGAGGCCGTCGGCGCAAGCATCGCGCTGCCGCTGATCGCGCCGCCGGTCCGTCGCGGGGAGAGCCTGCTGGTCGACGGCTCGCTGCTCGACAACCTGCCGCTCGCGCCGATGAGCGCGGGCGGTGAGGGACCGGTGCTGGCGATCGACATCAAGAACGGCGAGGAGCGAGTCGAAGCGCCCGAGCCCATGCCGGAGCACACTGCCGGTGCAGCGGCGCGGTCTCATGCACGACTGCCTCCGCTGACAGACACGATGGCCCGGATCGCCCTGCTGAGCAGCGCGAACACGGAGGAGTCGGCCAAGCGGCACGCAGACCTGACGATCGAGGTGCCGCTCGTCGGCGTCGGCATGCTCGAGTTCCATCAGATCGACGCGGCGCGCACCGCCGGGCACCGGGCGGCGAGTGCAGCACTCGAGGATGCCCCGGGGTGGCTGCTCGGAGCCGGCGCGAGCGTGGGGGATCTGTCTGGACGGCGCACGGTCCTTCGCGTCTGATGCGAATGCGGCGCAGACAGCGCAGGACGGTGGGGCTGCTGATCGTGGCGGTGCTCGCCGCAGCGATCGGCGTGCTCGGCTACGCGACGCATCTGCTGCGACGCAGCGAGAACCAGACGATCGACGCGCGTTTCTCGATCCGTGGGGCGAGCAAGGCGCCGCGCGACTTCGTGCTCGTGCAGATCGACAACGCCACGTTGCAGCAGCTGGCGCGGGCGAAGCTCCGCTCCGAGTTCCCCTTCCCACGCCGCTACGACGCGAGCGTGATCGACCGCTTGCGCAGTGCCGGGGCACGCACGATCGCGCTCGACCTCGAGTTCACGCACGAAACGGACGTGCGCGACGACAACGCGCTGATCGAAGCGATCGGGCGTGCGCACGGGAAAACGGTGCTGGCGGCCTCGGAAGTCGCACGCGACGGAACGACGGACGTCTTCGGGGGCCCGCCGAACGGGCCGAAGCTGCTGCGCGAACTCGGCGCGCGCGTAGCCGAGGTGCGATTGACGGTCGACTCCGACGGCGCGACCCGCCGCTTCGCACGCTCCTACAACATGCTCGGCAGCTTGCCGGTCGTCACGGCCGAAGTCGCGAGCGGCCGTCGCATTCCGGCCTCGCTGTTCGGTGGCGGCGGCACGCTGCCGATCGACTTCGCCGGGCCGCCGGAAACGTTCGCGGCGATCTCCTATTCGAAGGTGCTCAAAGGAGAATTCCCACCGAGCGCGGTTCGCGGCAAGATCGCGATCGTCGGCGCCTCGGCACCGATCCTCCAGGACGTCCACACGACGGCGACGACCGGATCGGGCCAGATGGCGGGAGATGAAATCGTGGCGAACGCGACCGACACGCTCCTGCGCGGCGTGCCGCTTGAGGACGCGCCGGGCTGGCTGAACGTGCTGCTGATCGTGCTGCTGGGCGTCGCGGTGCCGGTCGGCAGCCTGCGCCTTCGCCGCCTGCGCTCGCTGGTGGACGCGCTCGCGCTGGCGCTGCTGTTCACGGTTGCGGTGCAGGTCGCCTTCAACAGTGGCCTGATCGTGAGCTTCGTCTACCCGCTGCTGGCGCTCGTGCTGGGGACGATCGGCACGATCGTGATCCTGTACGTGGGCGAGGCGATCGAACGCGAGCGCATGCGCTACGCGTTCTCGCGCTTCGTGCCGGCCGGCGTGGTCGACGAGGTGCTCGCCAGCGCCGATGAGAATCTTCGACTCGGCGGCGTCGAGCGCGACTGCACGGTGCTGTTCAGCGACCTGCGTGGCTTCACTAGCTTCTCCGAGACGCAGCCGGCGGCGCGGGTGATCGACGTCGTCAACTGCTACCTCAACGAGATGACCGAGGCGGTACTCGACGCCGGAGGCACGCTGATCTCCTACATGGGGGACGGGATCATGGCGATCTTCGGCGCGCCGCTGGAGCAGGACGACCACGCCGACCGGGCCGTCGCGGCGGCGCGCGAGATGATCGGCCCGCGCCTGGACCGCTTCAATGAGTGGCTCGCCGAGCAGGGTTTCGATCATCGCTTCGCGATGGGCGTGGGCTTGAACAGCGGCACCGTAATGGCGGGCAACGTCGGCTCCGAGCAGCGGATCGAGTACACGGCGATCGGCGACACGACGAACACGGCTTCGCGCCTGGAGGGAATGACCAAGGATCACGAGGCGATGCTGTTCATCGCCGCCTCCACGCGCGAGCGCATGCGCTCCGGCGCCGAGGAGCTATCTCACGTCGGCGAGTTCGAGGTGCGCGGGCGGATGGGCACGCTCGCGGTCTGGACGGTCTGGCCCGACGTGCGCGCGGATCGAGCGCTTGACGCGACGAGCAGCGAGCGGGGAGGCTCCGATCGGCCCGGCTAGCTGTAAGACCCGAGGACGTTGTTCAGCTCGCGTAGGCGAGTTCCGGGCGGCTTGTGGTTGAGGGCGCCGTGTGGTCGTCGCCAGTTGTATCGCTCCAGCCAGCCAGACAGGGCTGCAGTGCGCTCGGCACTGTCA
>DATINR010000164.1:0-2409 GCA_035473995.1 Solirubrobacteraceae bacterium | reverse complement strand
GCGCGCAGCTGCTCGACGGAGTCGAGGCTGAGCCTCGCCAGCGCGGCGCTGTTGGCATAGATCAGGCGATCGTCGCGGCCGCGGATCGTGACGGCCTCGGCGAGCGAGTCGAGGATCACGGCAAGGCGCGCTTCGCTGCCGGCGAGCGCGCGCTGCAGCTCCTCGACGAGGCGCGCGGCCTGACGATCGCCATCCATCGGGCGATTATCCCGCCAAACCGTCCCGTTAGGCAATAGCTCCCCCGCGCCGCGCCTCGACCGGCCGACGCTCAGCGCGCGCCGACGCCGGAACGCCCGTAGAACTCGGCCTCCTGGCGGCCGAGCTCGGTGACGGGCTGATCGCCGTACATCCACTCGCGCGCGATCCGGTGCCAGTTGTTGCGCGCGCGCAACTGCGAGAGCACGGCCAGTGTGAGCATCTCCATGCGCCGGCCGAACAGGTGCTCGGGGCGCATGTCCTGGTGGCGCATCTCGCGGAAGTGGCTCGAGCGCGGGTCGGAGCTCTCGATCATCACCGCCGTGGCGATCTCGGGCGAGAGCTCGACGACCTCATCCGTCGTGTACCACCAGATCGCGGACTGGATGAAGTCGAGCAGGTGCTCGGGGTCGACGCGCTCGGGGTCGGGCAGGAAGCCCGATTCGGCGAGCAGCCGGTGCAGCGCGATCGCGTTGCCCTCGGCGACGGCGCGCTGCGCGGCGAGCTCGAGGTCGACGGGGCCAGCGTCCAGGCGCTTGAACAGGCCGAAGTCGAGGAACGCCACGCGACCGTCGTCGAGCAGCAGGAAGTTGCCGGGGTGCGGGTCCCCGGAGAACTGGCGATGGCGATAGAGGCAGCCGAGGAAGAAGCGGAAGACGATCTCGCCGATGCGGTCGCGCTCGGCCTGTCCGCGCCCCTTCAGATCCTCGAAGCCGACGCCGTTGACGAACTCCGAGACGAGCACGCGCTCGCGTGAGAGCGAGCTGATCACGCCGGGGACGACGATGAACGGGTGGCCGTCGAAGATGCGCGCGAGCGCGCGCTGGTTCTGCGCCTCGAGCTCGTAGTCGAGCTCCTCGATGATCCGCTCGCGAACCTCCTTGGTGATCGCCTTGACGTCGAGTCCGGGCGTCATCCGCTTGAGCAGGCGCATGAGCATGTCTAGGTTCTGCATGTCGGCGCGCACGGCGGTGGCAACGCCGGGGTACTGCACCTTGACGGCGACGTCGCGCCCGTCGTGCAGCGTGGCGCGGTAGACCTGCCCGATCGAAGCGGCCGCGATCGGTTCCTGATCGAAGGATGCGAAGACGTCGTCGATCGACTCTCCGAGGTCGTCCTCGATCACCTTGCGCATCTGCTTGAAGGAGACCGTCGGCGCGGCATCGCGCAGCTTTGCCAGCTCGCGCTGGAACTCCTCGCGGTGCTGCTCGGGCACGAGGCCCATGTCGAGGAAGGACATCACCTGCCCGAGCTTCATCGCGGCGCCCTTCATCGTGCCCAGCGCGGCGACTATCTGCTTGGCCGTCTCGAGCTGGCGCTTGGCCATCGCCTCCTCGGAGGCCTCCTCGCCGCGCGTCACGTTGGCGGCGCGCGTGCCGAACTGCTTCACGGCCTCTCCGGCGGCGAGTGAGGCGACGGTCGCCGTGCGGCGCACGCGTGAGGTCGGGATCTTCTCGCTTTCGCGCGCCATGGCTGCATCCTAGGCGCAGCCGGGCGAAGCGTCCGCTCGCCGCCTGGACGCGGCTAGCCGCTGCGCTGCACTTTCGAGCCGGGCACGATGTCGTCGGCGCCGTCGGGCCAGCGCACCCAGGCCTTGGTGCCACCGTCGTAGTCCTGGCCGAGCAGCACGAGCGTGGCGGGCTCGCCGAGCGCCGTGCACGGCTCGGAGCCCTCCGGGTCCAGCCCCCGCCACACGCGGATGAAGCCGTTGCCTTCCCACTCCTCGGCGACGGTCGTGGCGTCGGAGTGGCCCGGGTAGATGACGGTCTGCGGCGGCAGCTCCATGAGCGTGCCCATGATCGAGTCGCGCAGGTCGGCGTAGGTGCTGTGGCCGGGCGCTTTGACGCCGCCGACGGAGTTCTTGAACAGCGTGTCGCCGGTGAACACGACTGCCTCGCCGCCGCTGAATCCTCCAGGCGAGGCGCTGCTGCCCCGTCCGCGGACGGGGGTCGCGCCGGCGCCTTCGCCGACAAGGAAGGAGAGCATCCCGGCGGTGTGGCCGGGCGTGTTCAGCGGACGCACCTCGAGCGTGCCGAAGCGCAGCGTCTCGCCTGCTTGGATCGGGTGCATGTGGGCCGTCGCCGAGCCGGCGTCGGCAGCGTCCTCGGCGCCGGACTCGGCCAGGATCATGTCGCGCTCGGCCGGGTTGATCAGCACCTCGATCTCGGGCCAGCGCTCGCGCAGCACGCCGACGTCGCAGATGTGGTCGAAGTG
>DATINR010000163.1:0-22339 GCA_035473995.1 Solirubrobacteraceae bacterium | reverse complement strand
AGATCCCGCTGCTGCGCTCGATGGACGCGCTCTCGGGCGCGGCGATCCGCGCGCTGGAGCTGCTCGGCGTGGACGAGGCATCGCGCGTGTTCACGACGACGGGCTGCGAGCAGGAGTACTTCCTGATCGACGAGCAGTACTTCTTCGAACGGCCGGACCTGGTGACGACTGGCAGGACGCTGTTCGGCACAAAACCGCCGAAGGGGCACGAGCTCGACGACCACTACTTCGGCTCGATCCCGGAGCGCGTGCTGGCGTACATGCTCGAGGTCGAGCTCGAGCTGGCGAAGCTGGGCGTGCCGATCAAGACGCGCCACAACGAGGTGGCGCCGAACCAGTTCGAGGTGGCGCCGATCTTCGAGAACTCGAACGTCGGCTCGGACCATCAGATGCTGACGATGCAGGTGATGCAGAACACGGCGCGCCGCTACGGCCTGATCTGCCTGCTGCACGAGAAGCCGTTCGCGGGCGTCAACGGGTCGGGCAAGCACAACAACTGGTCGATGGGCACCGACACGGGCTTGAACCTGCTCGAGCCGGGCGACACGCCGGCGGAGAACCTGCAGTTCCTGTTCTTCTGCGCGGCGGTGATCCAGGCGGTCAACGTGCATCAGCAGCTGTTGCGCGCGTCGATCGCGAGCGCCGGGCAGGACCACCGTCTGGGCGCCAACGAGGCGCCGCCGGCGATCATCTCGATCTTCCTCGGCGCCGAGCTGGAGAAGGTCTTCACGGCGATCGAGAAGGGCAAAGTGCAGGCGTCGAAGCCGGGCTCGTTCCTCGGCCTGGGCACGCCGGTGCTGCCGCCGCTGCCGCTGCACGGCGGCGACCGCAACCGCACGAGCCCGTTCGCGTTCACGGGCAACAAGTTCGAGTTCCGCGCGCTGGGCTCAAACCAGTCGCCGGCGTTCCCCAACACGGTGCTGAACACAATCGTGGCGGAGTCGGTCGACGAGCTGACCGACAAGCTGAAGACGGCGCTCAAACGCTCGGGCGCGACGCTCGAGAAGGCGGTCACGAGCGTGGTCAAGGAGGCGTGGACGAGCAACAAGCAGGTCGTGTTCGACGGCGACGGCTACTCGGAGGAGTGGCACAAGGAGGCCGAGAAGCGCGGCCTGGCCAACCTCAAAACGACGCCCGACGCGCTGCCGTGGCTGACCGACAAATCGACGGTGGCGACGTTCAAGAAGTACAAGGTGCTGTCCAAGCGCGAGCTCGAGTCCCGCTACGAGGTGTTCACCGAGCAGTACGTGATCAACCTCAACATCGAGTCCGAGACGGAGGCGTCGATCGCGCGCACGATGGTGCTGCCGGCGGCGGTGCGCTACCTCAACGAACTGCGCCTCAGCGGGATGGAGGACCTCGTCGGCGAGATCGAACCGCTCGTCAAGGAGCTGCACTACGCGATCACGAAGCTCGAAGACGCGAACCTCGACGAAAACCACCCGGGTGGCGTACAGAAGGAGGCCGTGTACATGCGCGACTCGGTTGTGCCCGCGATGGAAGACGTCCGCGACGTGGCGGACCGGCTCGAGAAGCTCGTGGCGGACGACCTGTGGCCGCTGCCGAAGTACTCGGAGATGCTTTTCATCAAGTAGGCGCTCAAACGAGCGCGGATTTATTTGGATAGGAGAGCCCGCTTCGGCGGGCTCTCTGTAACCGTCGAGACGTCGAGGGCCCTCCGCGGCGCCACCCGTTTCCCCGCTCGGCTAGGTTCGCCGCAGGCGCGGCGGCGAGTAGGAGGTGCTGCATTCGTAGCCGTAGCGCTCGTACTGGCGCTCGTAGCGGCGCGCGCAGTACTCGCCCCCGTGCAGGCACTTGTGGCTACCGCCGATCGTCGCGGATCTGAAGCCCGAGCTGCAGGACGTGTGAGCTACGGGACTGGCAGGCGCGGTGACAGGCGCCGCAGCCGCCGCGAGCGCAGCCGCCGTGAGCAGCGCCGTTGCGAACGACTTCACGTTCGATCTCATAGGGCGCAGATCCTACATGCCGGAACGAGCCACGTGTTTCGGCGATCAGCCACCCGGCGCGACCGCGCGCAGCGCAGCGGACGACCACAACCCCTGGTCCTCCTGCCCCAGCCGCCACAGCCCTGCGGCGAGACCGTGCGCACGGGCGATCCGCAAGAGCGCAGCGTCAGCGGCGGCGTTCATGCTCCAAACGACGTGCGGGGCGCCCGCTGCATCGGTGTACTCGAAGGTGAGCTCGTGCGAGGCAGGATCGCTGCGCACGTGCGCGTGCTCGGCATGGGCGAGCGAGACGATGCCCGAGTACTGGTAGGCGGTGGCGGGGTTGGCCTTGCCCCCACCCCGGGCCCAGTCGAGCCCGTACATCGGCGCGCCGAGCACGAAGCGCGAGGCGTTGGGCAGCGAGGCGAGATAGGCGGCCGTTTCGGAGGCGGCGCCGAGCGGGGCGATCGGGCCGGGTGCGGAGCCTTCCCAGTGCGCGCCCCAGGCGAGCACGAACACGCTGTCGGCGACGGCGGCGAGCGCGCGGTCGTCGTAGAAGCCGGTCGAGCGGCGCGGGTCGTCTTTGCTGACGCCGACGACGACGACTGAGAGCCTCTTGCGCATCGCGTGCAGCCGCGCGGCGAGCGCCGTGACGAAGCTCGTCAGGGCTTGCCGGTCGCTCGCGCCGTCGTTCTCGAGGTCGAGGTTGAGGCCCTGGAAGGAGGAGTTGCGCGCGATCGCGGCCAAGCGCGCGAGCGTGGCGGCGCGCAGCGCGGGCTCGCCGAGGATCGCGTGCACGGTGGCGCCGTCCTGGCAGTTGAAGCGCGGCATCACGGCGATCCCCTGCGCGCGCGCGTATGCGGTGTCTTCGAGCACCTCGGCGCCCGTGACGCGCCCGCTCGGCACTACGCAGTCGTAGTAGGTCGGGTAGATGACGCCGATCGAGCGCGCGTGCGCGCGCAGGTCGCGCAGCGAGTCGGGAGCGCTCGAGAGCAGATATGCCTGCAGCGGGCGCGCGGACGCAGCTTCGCTCGTGGCCCCGGCGGCGCCCGGCGCGGCGAAGGCGAGCGCGGCGGCGCACGCGATCGGCGCGAGCACGGACGACGCGACGGCGCCGGCCCGCACCGATGCCCGTACCTTCATCGACCGGCGGCGACCTGCGGCAGCGACCAGATGCTCTGGTCCTCGCTGCCGAGGTGCCACAGCCCGATTTTCAGGCCGAGCGTTTCGGCGAGCTGCATGCGCGCGCCGATCGACTGCCTGTTGGTAAACCACACGTCGTGGCGCACGCCGGAACCGTCGTGGTAGGTGAAGTGTGGGCTGAGCGCGGTGGCGTCCCATTCGGGCAGCACGCCGAAGACGGTCTGCAGCGCGACGATGTCTTCGTACTCGAGCGGCGTGCCCGGGTTGCCCGACCCGCCGCCGTTGGGCCAGTCGATCCCGTACATCGGCATCCCGAGCACGAACTTGGCACGGTTGGGCAGCGTGGCGGTGTATTCGGCGACGCGCTTGAACCAGCCCCATTCGTCCATCGAGCCGGGGGCGGAGGTCGTCCAATGCAGCCCCCAGTCGGTCACGAACAAGTAGTCGGCGACGGCCGACAGCGCCGCGTCGTCGTACATCGCGGCGCGGCCGGTCAGCACGTTGTAGTACTTGGCGGTGACGATCGTCGAGACCTTGTCTCCCTGCGCGTGGAGCTTTTCGGCGAGCGCGGTGATGAACGCCGTGAACGGCGCGCGATCGCTCGGCGGGGCGTCCTCGAAGTCGACCTGGATGCCCTCGTAGCCATGTTCCCTGCACAGGGCGGCGAGGTTTTCGACCATCGCGGCGCGCGCGGCGGGCTGGTTGAGGATTTCTTCCTCGCGGCTGAGGTTCTGGCAGTTCAGCCGCGGCATCACTTCGATTTGCCGCGCCTCGGCCCAGCCGGTGACGAGCGGGTCGTCGCTGCCGCTGACCGAGCCGCCGACGTTGCAGTTGAAGTACGTCGGGTAGACGACGCCGACCTGCTGGTAGTGGGCCTGGAGATCGCGGAAGCTCTGGTCTGTCGAGGCGAGCAGGAAGGCCTGCGCGTTGCCGGTCGTGGGCGTCGGGTCGGCCGTGTGCACGGTCAGCTCGGGCGTGGGGTCGCTGATCGCGCCGAGCGAGTCGACGGCGAGGACGCTGATCTTGTATTCGGTGCTCGGCGCGAGGTTGGCGAGCGTCATCGCCGGTCCGGCGCTCTGCCCGACGGGTTCGCCGTCGCGGAACACGCGGTAGCCGACGATGTTGCCGCTGACGGCGACGCTCGGCGACCAACTGAGCTGCACGGACTGGCTCGTGACACCGCTCGCACTGAGTTCGCCGGGGGTCGACGGCGGCGTGTGCGTCGTCACCACGGTCACGTCGGGCGCCGGCGCGCTGAGGTAGCCGGCGGCGTCCTCGGCGCGCACGGTGAACGTGTAGGAGCGCTGCGAGGCGAGCGCGACGGTCGCGCTCTGGCCGTGCACGACGCCGACGGGGGCGCCGTCCTTGTAGAGCACGTAGCCGGCAAGCGAGCCGGCGGTGACGCTGCCTGGCTGCCAGGAGAGCGTGGCGGAGGTGTCGGTCACCCGTTCGGCGGCGATCAGCGGCGAGCCGCCGGGCGGCGTGTGCGTCGTGCTCAGGCTGAGCGGCGCGCTGTGGGCGCTCTCGTGTTTGGCAGCATCGATCGCGCTGACGGCGATCGCGTAGGTGTGCGGATAGGCGAGGTGCCCGATGCGCATCGAGCTGCCGGGGGTCTGGCCGACGAGCCTCCCGTCGCGGTAGACGCGATAGCCGATGATCCGCGAGCCGCCGGCTTTGCTCGGCAACCACACGATCGTGGCGCCCTGTTCTGAGACTTCGGCGGCGCTCACGCCGGCGGGCGTGCTCGGGCCCCCGTCTCCGCCGCCCCCGCTCACCTGCCCGCCGGCGCCGATCACGAGCGCCCTGCTCGCCGGGCCGAGGTGCCCGCGCGTGTCGACGGCCGAGACGCTCACGCGATGCGAGCGCCCGGAGCTGATCTTCAGCGCGTAGCTGCGTGCGTGCGTCTGTCCGACGACGGCGGCGTCGCGCACGACGCGATAGCCGGCCAGCGGCGCATCCCCGCGCGCGGCAGTCCGCCAGGCGAGCGTGATCCTGCCGTTGCCGTGCGCGACGACCCTCACGCCGGCGACCGTCCCGGGTCCGCGGAAGGGCACCTTGCTGCGCATCTTCGACCAGCAGCCGTGGCCGGCGCCGACGCCGCCGCGCGCCTGCACGGAGAAGGTCATCACGCGGCCGGGGGTGACCCGCAGGACGATCGAGCCGCGCGTGGTCTGCCCGACGGTGCGTCCGGAGCGCTGCACGCGGTAAGTGATCCCGGCGCCGGCCGCGGCGGGAGCCTTCCAGCTGAGGCGCGCGCGCGGCCCGCCGAGCCGCGTCAGATGAAGGGCGCGCGGAGCCTGTCCGGCGCACCCCTGCGCCGAGGCGGCTGTCGCGGACGACGGCACGCCCGAAGCGAGCGCCGCCGGCGCGAGCAGCACGAGCAGTGCAAGTGAGGAACGGGCACGCCTCATCGCGTCGGCCCCAGTCGCACGATGCCTTCGCGCCCGACCTGCGGGAACGCGCGCCAGCGCCCGTAGACTTTGCCGAGGCTCGCCTCGGCAGCCTGCCGCGGCGGAGGCTTGAGGTGCGGACGCCCGGGCTGCAGTTTGCGCTCCAGGCGCACGACGCCGGCCCACGTCTGCAAGGCGAGGTGGCGCGGCGCGTTCAGCTCGCCGGGACCGAGCAGCGTGACGGGCAGCAGCGAGGCGGGCAGCACGAGCATCGCGAGCACGCGCTTGGGCGTGAGCCCGCGCGCGCGGGGGTCGTCATCGCCCGGCCGGTGGGCGGTCGGGGCGGCGTCCATCAGATCGGCCCTCCGTCGGTCGCGAGCTGCGCGCCGCCTGGCCTCAGCCCGACGCCCGACGCCCCGCCGGGCGGCGCGCGTGTCCCCCATTTGGATGTGCGGCAGGTGGCGATCGCGTAGTAGGTCTGCCACAGCATGATCGCGAGGTAGAAGAAGACGAACAGCACGCCGTACAGCCAGACGAGGCTGTACTCGTCCTGAAAGAGCACGTAGTAGAGCGAGTAGACCATCGCCAGCGAGTAGATCCCGGCGAGGTAGACGAGCGGCAGCGTGCCGCCGTGGATCAGCGGACCCCACACGAGCGCATGCAGCGCGGCGACGGGGGCGATCAGCGGCAGTGCGATCGAGAGATAGGTGAAGAAGGCGGCGACGGGATGCTTGCGCCAGATGAAGCGCGCGACGAGCAGCGACTCGCGCGTCCATGAACGCTTCCAGCGAGTCTGCTGCTTGAGAAAGCCGCGGAAGTCGTCGGGCACGATCGTGTGCGAGACGGCACGCTTCTCGTAGACGACGCGCCAGTCGCGCAGCACGCAGTTGGTCAGCGAGCGGTCGTCGCCGAAGGTCGATTCGACGCCGAGGAAGGTCTGGTTCTCCCACCACTCCATGCGCGGAAGGATCGCTTCGCGGCGGTAGGCCGAGAAGCAGCCGGAGCAGCAGGTGACGGCGTTGAACACCGATTCGGCGGCCTTGACGACGCGGAAGGCGACGAAGTAGCGCACGCCCTGCATCCGCGTGAGCCAGTTGTCGCGCAGGTTGAGCACGTCGGCGTGACCGCACACGGCCCCCACGCGCGGGTCGGCGAAGGGCTGCACGAGGCGGCGCAGGGCGTCCGGCGCGACGACCGAGTCGGAGTCGACGAACACGATCACCTCGGCGTCGCTGCCACGGATGCCGGCGGCCATCGCGGCGCGCTTGCCGCGGTTCTCGGGAAAGTCGATCACCTGCACGCGGCCGGCGGCGCCGTCGGCGACGCGCCGCATCTCGGCGAGCGTGTCGTCGTCGGAGCCGTCGTTGACGGCGATCAGCTGGAGCTTCTGCACGGGATAGTCGAGCTCGAGCAGCGCGCTCAGCGATTGCCCGATCGCCTGCTCCTCGTTGAAGCCGGGCATCACGATCGCGATCCGCGGCTCCTGACCGGTCTCCTTGCAGGAGCGGTAGAACAGGCTCAGCACGAAGCGGCTGATGATGTAGCCGGCGACGCAGACGCTGTAGACGCCGAAGAAGACGTTCGAGAACATCAGGTCGATGAAGGCCGCCTTGTAGGCCAGCACGGAAGCGATCAGGGCGACGAGATAGAGCGCCGCGACGGCCTTCAGAACGCGCAGTAGCAGCATCGCTACGGGACCATCCTGCGGCGCCCGCCGGGCGTGCGGTAGGTGCAGTCGAGCACGGCCGGAGAGCGCTCGAGCCAGGCGTAGTCGTAACCGGGGTGCACGGTCACGACGATCGTCAGCTGGTAGTCCTCGGGGCCGAAGCCCGAGGCGTCTACGCGCGGATCGGGGCAGACGCTGTGCAGCTCCTCCTCGCCCAGGCGCATCACGGGCACGAGCGGGTCGTGGTAGTCGACGGCGGCGCCTTCCTCGCGCAGGCGTTCGACGATCTCGCGCGCCGGCGCTTCTCTCGCGTCGGCGACACCGGGCTTGTAGGAGGCGCCGACGACGAGCACGCGCGCACCGGCGAGCGACTGACCGGACTCGACGAGCATCTCGTGCGCCCGGCAGACGATGTGACGCGGACGGGCGGCCAGCTTGCGCAGCCCCTGCTCGGCGACCGCCGCCGGGCGCCCGCGGCCGCGAAGCGGATGCACGAGGTAGTAGGGGTCGACGCCGATGCAGTGCCCGCCGACGCCGGCCGAGGGGTAATGCGCCAGGAAGCCGTAGGGCTTGCTCGCGGCGCCTTCGGTGACCTCGATAGGGTCTAGTCCGTGAGCGTTGCAGGCTTCGGCGATCTCGAACGCGAGCGCGATGTTCACGGCGCGGAAGGTGTTCTCGTACAGCTTGACCATCTCGGCGGCCTCGGGCGAGGTGACGCGGTGCAGCCGCTCGCAGGTGTGGCGCAGCACGGCGGCGGCGCGGCGGAAGCAGGTCTCGCTGACGCCGCCGAGCACGCGCGGCGTGCTCGTCTGCGAGTGCTCGTCGACGCCGGGGTCGATGCGCTCGGGGGCGAACGCGACGAACACGTTCTCGCCGGCGTGCAGCCCGCGCTCGGCAAGCGGCTGCACGAGCAGCTCGCGCGTGCAACCGACGTACGTGGTCGAGGTGAGCACGATCGTCTGCTCGGGACGGGCGTGGCGCACGACCGATGCGCATGCGCCCTGCAGAGCGCGCGGGTCGGGCGTGCGCCACTCGTCGATCGGCGTGGGCACGCAGATCATCACGAGGTCGGCCGCGTTGAGCGCCTCGCTGCGGTCGGTCAGCACGAAGCCGTCGCCTTCGAGATGCTCGGCCAGGCTCTCGCGCTCGGCGTCGAGCAGCTCGGCCTCGCCGGCGCGGATCTGCGCGAGACGGTCGCGCGAGCTGTCGAGGCCGACGATCCGGCAGCCGGCGTTGCGCAGGGCGATCGCCGTCGGCAGCCCGACATAGCCGAGCCCGACGACGGCGACCACTGCGTGCCCGCTCGCGGGCACGGCCGGCGGGGCCGCAGGCGCGGCTGTCGCGGCGCCTGCGCCGTTTGCCTCGGCCTCGGCGTCGGCGAGCACGAGCGCCTCCGCCCGCTCGGCCCCGGTCCCCGTCCGGCCCGCCCCGGTCCCGTGCTCGACGCCGGTCCCGAGCTGCTCGACGATCGACTCAGCAGCGACGTCTCGCAACATGATGCCCCCTTGATCAGTTGATGTAGTGCGCTTTGTGCGGGGCCGTCCGCGTCCGTCTCGCGGTGGGGCCCCTGTCTGTCTGTCGCGAGCCTGTCGCGGATCGAGTTGTCCTCACGTTCCGCTGCTCGTCGCGCCGCAGTGTGCACACCTCGCGGGCGTTCGCCAAAGCGTTTGGACGGCCGTTCTAGGCGCGCGTGCCAAGAGGCCTACAGCGTGTCGTCCCTAGCGGGCGGAAGCTGCCCGAAAGGTGCAGGCCAGTCGCGATCGCGTGACTCTCGAACGAGGGCGCACGGCCGATGCTTCAGAGCCCCTCATGCCCTGCCGGGTCGGCGACGACGAGCGCGCGCCGCTAGGGCCACCGTCGCCGGGGGCTCGGCCGGCTCAGCAGATGCGGCCGAGTTTTTGCAGCGCTTCCTGCAGGGGGATGTTGAGTTTGTTGCCGTACTTCTGCGCTTCGGGCAGGTTGTTCGCGATGAACGCGCGCAGCTCTTTTTCCTGTTCGGAGAGGGAGACGACGAGCAGCGTCGCCGCCTGGCGATCAGCGCCGTCGGTGACCCGCTGCAACTCCGCGGCGCCGAGCCGGAATCCTTCGGTCGCCCCCAGTGCGTTACGGACGAGCGGCGTGTCGGAGACCTTCAAGCCCAGCCTCGCAAGCGCATCGGTATAGACCTGCCTGGCGGCGCTCGTCTTGTCGCAGGCCGCGGCGACTTCCGCCGGCGAATGGGCGACGCGCGCCGTCGAATCGGAGTGGGCGCTGCCACCGCAGCCGGCCAGCACGACAATGCTGCTCGCGAGCGCGAGTGCCCACTTGATCATCAGTCCTCCCGACGCCGGCGTCGAAGCTGTATCGAGGTCCGGCCGGCGTGCCTCCAGCGGCGCTCACCGGCCCAGTTGCGGGCGGATGCTACCAGCGGGTGAGCGCCGTGCACCCGCTCGCCGGCCCGGCCGGATCGGGCCCAAACCGCAGGGTGGCTTCGGCGGGCAATTTATGTTTACCGCCCTCCAGGCAGGGCAAGGGGAGCTTGTTAGGCACGGGGCTGCTGTGAGCTCCGGGGGGATCGCCCAAGAGCCACCAAAACACCCTTGAGGAGGGACGATGACTTCAGTAGCAAGCAGCCGCGCAACAGGGACGACTCGCGCGCGTCGTCGAGCTCTGTTCTTCGCATCGCTGGTGGCAGGAGTGCTCGCGCTGCTCGCCGCAGCGCCGCTGGCGCTCGCGGGCATCCAGCACGAATTCGCGATCTTCTCCGACTGCCCCCTCGAAAATCCGGAAGTGGGGACTTGCATCGTCTCGACGACGACGAGCGGGGAATTCAAGATCGGCAAAAAGACCGTGCCGATCACCCAGCCCGTTGTGCTGCAGGGCGGGCTCACGCCCGACTCGCCGCAACTGATTCCCGCGGCAGACGGCAACACGCTGTCGAAAACTGCACTCCCCGTTCCCGGCGGGATCGTCGGCATCGAACTGCTGGGGCCGTTGACGAGCGTCACGGCGACGGCCGAACTCGCGGGGACCGCCGAAGTCAACGTCGTCAACGCCAACACGGCCGAAGGCGTCGCGGCATCGCTGCCGTTGAAGGTCAAACTCGACAACCCCGCGCTCGGCAGCACTTGCTACGTCGGCTCGGATTCGGAACCGCTGGCGCCGCAGCTGACGACCGGCACGACGAACCCACCGCCGCCGAACACGCCGATCAGCGGCGACCCGGGCGAAGCCGTGCTCAGCGGGCACGGAAAGATCATCACGATCCTGCACAGCTCGCTGGTCGACAACGCATTTGCCGCGCCCGGAGCACACGGTTGCGCCGAACCGCTGTCTCTGCTGATCGATCCGGCGGTCGACCTGCAGACGGGCCTCCCGGCCCCGGCAGGCGAAAACGCGGCGGTCCTCAGCGGCACGCTTGCTGCGGCCGGAGCCCGCTACGTCAAGGCCCAGGCGCTGCTCCCCACGCTCGGCCGCTGTCAGAAAGTGGCTGGCGTGAAAGAAGGCAAAACCACGGCCTTCCACGGCGGCTACAACGATTCGGGGTGCACGGAAGAAAACCCGTCGCGCTTTGGCAAGTTCGAATGGACCCCTGGCCCCGGAGCTGCGAACAAATTCAGCGGAAGCAGCACCACGGTGACACTCGAAACGACCGGCAAAACGCAGATCCGCTGCGCGGCCTCGACCACCCAGGGCGAATACACGGGGACGAAATCGGCCACGCTCGGCCTCACGCTGACCGGCTGCAAACTCGTGGCGAGCGGTGAACCGTGCCAGAGCTCGGGAGCTGCAAGCGGCGAAATCAGGGCGAGCGGGTTGAACGCCGAGCTCGGCTTCATCCAGGACATCGACCAGGGAGGCGAAGTTCTCGCATCCGCGGGCTGGGATCTGAAGCGCGAACCCTCGATCATCTCGGGCGAATGCGGCAGCGCCAAACAGGCCCTGCTCGTCACCGGATCGGTGATCGCGCCGATCAGCGCGGCCGAGAAAATGGTCTCCGCCTACACCCTGAAACTCATGCAGACCGGCGGCAAACAGGCGCCGGAATCGTTCGAAGAAGCACCGAAAGACACGCTCACCGAGACCCTCGGCGGCGGCCCGAGCGAACAGGCCGGGCTGAAGGCCACCGAGAAAATCACGAACGAAGAAAAACTCGAGTTCAAAGTAGAAGCCGAATAGCGCGTGGCGCATTGCTGCCGCCCGGACTTGGCGTCGTGTCCGGGCGGCTAGCATGGCTTCATGCCACGCGACTATCTCGATGCCGTTCAGCGCCAGGTCGTCGTCTACGACGGCGGGATGGGCGCGACGCTTGAGCAGTTCGAGCTGACCAACGAGGACTACGGCGGCCTCGAGGGCAAGTGCCACGAGGCGCTCGTGCTGAACCGCCCGGACGTGATCGAGGGCGTGCACGCCTCGATGCTCGAGGCCGGCGCGGAAGTGCTCGAGACGGACACCTTCCAGGGCTCGCGGATCAAGCTCGAGGAGTGGGGTCTGGCCGACTACACGGTCGAGATCAACACGAAGGCGGCCGAGATCGCGCGCAAGGCAGCCGGCGAGGATCGCTTCGTCGCCGGTTCGATCGGTCCGACGGGCTACCTGCCCGCCTCCGAAGACCCTTCGCTCGGGCAGATCCGCTTTCGCGAGCTCGTCGAGGTCTTCTCCGAGCAGGCGGCGGGACTGATCGACGGCGGCGTGGACCTGATCATCATCGAGACGGCGCAGGACATCCTCGAGGTCAAGGCGGCTGTGTTCGGCGCGCGCGAGGCGTTCAAGTCGGCGGGGCGCACGTTGCCGATCCACACGTCGGTCTCGCTGCTGCCGAACGGCGGCAAGATGCTGCTCGGCACGGACATCTCCTCGGTCTTGACGACGCTCGAGGCGCTGAGGGTCGATGTCATCGGCCTGAACTGCTCGACCGGGCCTGAGGACATGCGCGATGCGATCCGCTTCCTCGGCGAGTTCTGCCCGGTGCCGGTGGCGTGCATCCCCAACGCGGGGCTGCCGCTGCAGGGCCCGGACGGCGAGACGATCTTCCCCGAGCAGCCCGAGCCGCTGGCGGATGCGCTGAAGGAGTTCGTCGAGCGCTACGGCGTCGGCATCGTCGGCGGTTGCTGTGGCACGACGCCGGCGCACATCGCGGCGATCGTCGAGCGTGTCGGAGGACGCGAGGCCGGGCCGCGCCCGGCGCCGCGCGCACCGCAGCTCTCCTCGATGATCGCCTCCACGCCGCTGCAGCAGGAGCCGGCGCCGACGATGGTCGGCGAGCGCGTCAACTCACAGGGCTCGCGCAAGGCCAAGGAGCTGCTGCTGGCCGACGACTACGACGGGCTCGTGCAGATCGCCGAAGACCAGGTCGAAGGCGGCGCACACGTGCTCGACCTGTGCGTGGCGCTGACCGAGCGTGCGGACGAGGACGAGCAGATGCGCCTGCTGGCGAAGAAGGTGTCGCTCACGCAGCCGGCGCCGATTCAGGTGGACTCGACCGAGCCGGAGGTGATCGAACGCGCGCTCGAGCAGATCCCGGGCCGAGCGATCGTCAACTCGGTCAACCTCGAGGCGGGCCGCGACAAGCTCGACCGCGTCGTGCCGATGGCGCTGGCGCACGGCGCGGCGCTGATCGCGCTGACGATCGACGAGGTCGGCATGGCCAAGACGGCGGAGCGCAAGGTAGAGATCGCCAAGCGCATCCGCGACCTGTGCTGCGAAGAGCACGGCCTGGACCCGCAGCTCTTGATCTTCGACTGCCTCACGTTCACGTTGACGACGGGCGATGAGGAGTGGCGGCCCTCAGCGGTCGAGACGATCGCGGGGATCAAGGCGATCAAGGAGCAGATCCCGCACGTGAAGACCTCGCTGGGCGTCTCGAACGTCTCCTTCGGCGTCTCCCCCGGGGCACGCGCGGTGCTCAACTCGGTCTTCCTGCACCACTGCGTCGACGCAGGGCTGGACCTGGCGATGGTCAACCCGAACCACATCACGCCGTACTCGGAGATTCCGGACGACGAGCGCGAGCTGGCCGACGACCTCGTGTTCAACCGCCGCGAGGACGCGCTGGAGAAGTTCATCGGGCACTTCGAGTCAAAGGGCGAGGAGGAGGGCCCGGCGGGAGCTGCCGACCCGACGGAGGGGATGGAGCCGGAGCAGGCGCTTCACTTCCACATACTGCGCCGGCGCAAGGACGGCGTCGAGGCTCAGATCGACAAGAGCGTCGAGAAGATCGGCGCGGTGCCGACGCTCAACGAGGTCCTGCTGCCGGCGATGAAGGAGGTCGGCGACAAGTTCGGCGCCGGTGAACTGATCCTGCCGTTCGTGCTGCAGTCGGCCGAGGTGATGAAGAAGGCGGTCGCGCAGCTCGAGAAATACCTCGACAAGATCGAGGGCTACACGAAGGGCACGGTCGTGCTGGCGACGGTCTTCGGCGACGTGCACGACATCGGCAAGTCGCTGGTCAACACGATCCTCACGAACAACGGCTACACGGTGATCGATCTCGGCAAGCAGGTGCCGATCCAGACGATCGTCGACGCGGCGCAGGAGCACGAGGCGACGGCGATCGGCCTCTCGGCGCTGCTCGTCTCGACCTCCAAGCAGATGCCGGCGTGCATCGAGGAGCTGCACGCAAAGGGCCTCTCCTACCCGGTGCTGATCGGCGGCGCGGCGATCAACCGCGCGTTCAGCTACCGCGCGCTCTACCCGGGCGGCAAGGAATCCGAGGAGGTCTACGAGCCGGGTGTCTTCTACTGCAAGGACGCCTTCGAGGGGCTGTCTGTGATGGATCAGCTGATCGACTCGGACGCCCGTGGCGCACTCGTGGAGAAGCTGCTCGCGGGCGCGACGGAGTTCCGCGCCAAAGGCGAGGCGCCGCAGGAGGAGCTGAACTTCGCCGATGACTCGGTGCGCTCGGCGGCGCGCACGGACGCGCCGATCCCGACACCCCCGTTCTGGGGCGTGCAGGAGATCGATGTCGATCTCGACGAGGTCTACCGCCACCTCGACACGCACGTGCTGTTCAAGCTGCACTGGGGCGGGCGCGGCGTCAAAGGCGAGGCGTGGCAGAAGCTGCTCGACGAGGACTTCCGTCCGCGCCTGGAGCGCATGTGGAAGGAGCAGACCTACCTGCACCCCCGCACGCTGCTCGGCTTCTTCCCGTGCTACGCGCAGGGCAACGACATCGTCGTGCTCGACCCGCAGGACCGCGCGAGCGAGCTGACTCGCTTCGTCTGCCCGCGCCAGCCCAAGGGCGATCGCATCTGCCTGGCCGACTTCTTCCGTCCGGCCGTCGACGGCAAGCCGCCGGCGGAGCTCGACGTGATCGGAGTGCAGGCGGTCACGGTCGGCTCGGAGGTCACCAAATTGATGGCCAAGCTCGAGGCCGAAGGCGAATTCGCCGAGCAGCTGTTCGTGCACGGCCTCGGCGTGCAGACGGCCGAGGGCCTGGCCGAGTGGCTGCACTGGCGCGCGCGCCAGATGCTCGGGATCGACGAGGCGCAGGGCCGCCGCTACTCGTGGGGCTACCCGGCGGTGCCCGAGCAGGCCGAGCACCTTAAGGTGGAGAAGCTGCTGCAGCTCGAGCAGATCGGCATGAAGATCACAGACGGCTACGCGCCCGAACCGGAGCAGTCGACGCTCGCGCTGATCGCGCACCACCCCCAGGCGATCTACTTCGGCACGCGCCAAGGCCGGCTGCTGCCGGACGGCTCGCCGGACGACCTGATCCGCGGCTCGGCGCGCGACCCGTCGCTATTCGGCGAGATCGGCGACGACGACCCGCCCGAGGGCGCGGTCGAAGCCGAGGATGAGCCCGCGATGGCGGGCGAAGCCTCCTAGCCGTTCGATCAGGGCCGTGGATAGCCCGCCTCCAATCGCGCGTTGGCGCGCCCATGCCCCTGCTGGTGATTGAAAACGCCCGGGTGGGGTATAACCACATGGTCTGGGCCGGCCTCCGGGGACTTCGTCCTGAGACGCGGGATTGGGGCGCTGGCGGGAAAGCAGGGGAAAGGGAGAGGGATAGTGATGCGCATCAGGATCATCGGGCTTTGCTTGCTTGCGGCGTTCGCCATAGGCGCGATCACGGCGGCAGGCGCCGCAGCGGCCAACCCCGAATTCGGCCGTTGCCTGAAAGAAGGGGCAAAAGAAGTCAGTAAGTACGACAGCTCGAAATGCATCAAACTGGCGAGCGAAGATCCGGGAACCGAAGAAGAAAAAGCCAAAAAAGGCAGCTATGTGTGGCTCCCAGGTCCACCGGTGAAACCTAACTTCACGGCGGCGCTCAAACCGTCGACGATCGCCACGCTGGAAACCAAAGCCGGCACGAAAGTGACCTGCAAAAAACTGGTGGCCAAAGGGCTGATCACCGGCCTCAAGACCATCAGCGTCTCGCAAACCGACTTCAGCGAATGCGAATCCGGCGGCATTAAATGCAACACGTCGGGGGCGGGCATCGGCGTCATCAAAGTCAAAGAACTCGAAGGCGAACTGGGCGTGATCAGCAAAGGCAGCCCGTCGACCAAAGACAAAATTGGGACCGTGCTTTGGCCAAAAGGCGGCACGCCGACCTCCGGTAGCGAATTCGTTGAATTCGCCTGCGGCGGATTGACTGTGAAAGTGAAGAACTCGATCATCGCTCCCGTTCCGGCAAACGCGATGAAGCTGTCGGCCACGATCAAATACACGGCCTCGAAAGGCGTACAGAAACCGACGCAGTTCGCAGGCGGCCCGCCGACGTTTCTGGAAAGCAAATTCTCGGCAGCGCCATACGAACAGTCTGGCCAGTCTGCGACGACCATCCAGACCGCCGAAGAAAAGGTCGAGATCCGCTCGCTCTAGAGAGTTCGGCCTCACCCAAGTATCCGCCATCCGCCGCGTTGCTCTGACAGCGCGGCGGAGCGGAGCGGTCCGGGGCGTGACGTCATCGTCGCGCCCCGGGCTCGCGCTGTCTAGCCGATTAGTCCTCGCGCGGCGGCGGGCGGAACAGGATCCGCTTGACCTCGGAGGCGGTCCCGCCGCCGAGCCGCAGCGCGGTCTGAAAGCCCTCTTCGCCCAGCTCGCCGGCATCCAGCGCGCGGCGCAGGGCGTTGAGCGTGGGTAGATCGTCCTCAGAGACCTGGTCGCGGGCGACCTCGAGCAGGATCAGGTGGCGCGGTCGTTTCAGCGCGGCGGCGATACGCACGAACGGCTCGCGCTCGTCAGGCCCCACGCCCTCGGCGACGAGCACGACGGTCTCCCTGTTCTGCAGGCGCTTGGAGACAGCGGCCTGCAGCAGCTCTTGGGCGCGATCCTCGAGCTCCCCCTCGGCGACCTTGCCGCTGAGGAGACCGCGCACCTTCGGCAGCGAGAGCAGGCTCGCTCGATCCTCGATCAGGCGCTTTACGAAGCCCTCACGCTCGGCTGCGGAGGCGGAGACGACCACGACGAGGCTGCCCGGCGAGTAGCGCAGCCTGTCGGCCGGCTTGAGCACCTTGCAGTGCACCGAGACGTTGGGCGGGCGCTCGGGCGCACCCTCGCGCCGTGGCCGATCCGAAGACCAGCCCGTGCGCTCATCGGCGCCAATTTTGACGCTGCGCGATGTGGGCCGGCTGGCTGAAGGCTGGTCTGCCATACCCCCATCATGCCCTAAGCAGGGCGCCGACCCCGCCGCACCCCGCCGTCGACCGGAGATCGGGGCTCAGCGATGGCTTGGCTCGCCCGCGATCAGCGCCAGCTTGGCGCGACGATCGAGCCGCTTGATCCGCAGCTCCTCGCGCAGAGCCGCCGAGCGATCCGCCACAGGCGCCTCGTAGACCAGCTCGACGGGCAGGCGACTGGCGGTGTAGCGGCTCGCAGCGCCCGCGTTGTGACGCTGCAGGCGACGTCCCACGTCAGTGGTCCAGCCGGTGTACAGCGAGCCATCGGCGCAGCGCAGGATGTAGACCCAGGCGTCGGTCATGGCTGCTCGATACGTCACCCGCGACCGGATGCCTGCCCGAACGGCGGTGAGCTCAACGTCCGGGGACGACCGGTGCGGCCTGGCCCTGAGGCAGCGGCCCGAGCCGCACGGGGGCACCGTGGGTCGTGCGCAGGCGCACCTCACGCCACGAGAGACCCTCGTTGACCAGCGCCGGAACGCCCATCAGCACAGCCGTGGCGAGCTCGATCACCTGCAGCACGATGCCGTAGGCGATCGCATCGGCGGTCGACACGTGGTAGGCGCCGGCCAGCACGGCGACGCACGCGGCCTGGAAGACGCCGACGTTGGCCGGTGTGGCGGGAAGGATCGCGGTGACGTTGACGGCGAACAGCACGCCGGCGGCGGCCTCGGGCGCGGCGTCCACGTTCAGGCCGAAGGCGATCAGCAGCAGCCAGCACGAGAGCCACTGAAGCGCCCAGGCGCTGAGCTGCGCGAGCGTCGCCTTGGCCGCCTGGCGAGGCACGGCGAACAGGCGCAGACCGTCGCGCAAGCGTGCCAGACCGCGCCGGGCGCCCTCGAGCAAGAGCTGCACGCTCCGTGCACGCGGAACCGCCGAGGACGGTGCGAGCAGAGGCAGCAGCCTCGTGACGACGAGCGCTACGAGTGGAGCGAGTGCCACGAGCAGCAAGCCCCGATCGTGCCCGTCGAGCACGCGCACGCTCGAGAGCGTCACGCCGCAGAGGATCGCGAGCGCCAGCAGGTTGAGCATCGCCTGCGAGACGATCGTGCCGAGCACGAGCGGGAGCGTCTCGCGCGCGCGTCCGATGCGCCGCGCGACGATCAGCGCACGCGAGGACTCGCCGAGCCGGGCGGGCAGCGTCGCCGACATGAGCACACCGATGAACGTGCCCTGCATCGCGTCGCGCCGCCTGGCTCGGCGCCACGTGGGCGATGCGGCGAGGATCGCGTGCCAGGAGATCGCACGGGTGAACATCGCGGCGCACATCAACGCGAGGGCGGCGAGGATCAGGCCGGGCTTGGAGGCGAGCAGGGAGGCGAGGACGCGCGTGACGCCGACGCGCTGCAGTGCGAGCGCACCGAGCGCACCCCCCGCGAGCGAGGTGAGCACAACTCCGGCGCGCCGCACGACCCGCGCGCGACGCTCACGGCCGACAAGAGGTGGCGGCACCGGAGCGAGCGAGGGCAGTCGCTGCGCTGGCACACGCGGCTGCAGGTCGGCGGGCGCGAAGCCGTGGCGCAGAGCAAAGCGCGAGGCAGAGCCGCGACTGCTGAGCCGGGCCGGGTCGGCCAGCGCGATCGCTCGCTCGTAGCAGTCGTGCACTTCGGCTGCCACGTGTGGCCATGCGAAGCGCTCGGCTCGCTCGCGTGCGGCAAGCGCCATCTGACGTCGCCGGGGGCCATCGAGCGCGAGGCGGCGCAGCGACTCGGCGAGCGCCAACGGATCACCCGCGGGCACGAGCCGGCCGTCGATGCCGTCGCGCACGACGTCGCGGTAGCCGGGGATGTCGGAGGCGAGCACGGGCGTCGCCGTCGCGAAAGCCTCCGTGAGGATCATGCCGAAGCTCTCGCCGCCGAGCGACGGAGCGCACAGCAAGTCGGCGCGTGCCAGCTCGGCGTGCTTGCGCTGCTCGGAGACCTTCCCCAGGGCATGCACGCCGCGCCCGTCGAGCATCATGTGCGAGACCTCCTCGGCGGAGGCCCCGACGAGCGTCAGCTTGGCCGGTACGTGCTCGCGCAGCGCCTCGAAGGCACGCAGCAGAACGGGCAGCCCCTTGCGCTCGACGGCGGCGCCGATGAACAAGATGCGCAACCCCTGCTCGCCGTCCGCATCGAGCCCATCGGGGGCGGCAGCGTCCAGCTCGGACTCGCTCGGGATACGCACGCCATTGGGAACGATCCGGTAACGCCCCCCGTAGAAGCGCCGCGCAGTCCACGCAGCGGCCTCCGAGACGGCGATGCGCACCTGCAGCCGATTCATCCGCCGGCGCCCGCCGAGCCCGACGGAGGCGATGCCGTTGGTCAGCGCGTTCTCGGAGTAGGTGTGGAAGGTGCCCACGATCGGCAGCTCCCCGGCGGACAGCAGCGCGTCCCATCCGAGCAGCGGAACGACCGGCTCGTGGATGTGCAGCACGTCGTAGCCGCCCTCGCGCAGCTCGCGCCGCAGCGCGTACACCGAGCTCGGGGTGATCGCCATGTTGCTGACGGCGCCGTTGGCCGGGATGCCGACGGTGCGTCCCATCGAGACGAACCCCTCGGGCACCGGATGCTGCTGCGGTCCTGCGCCACGATGCAGGCGCCGGGTCAGCCGGTCGTCGGGGTCGTACGGGGCAAGGACTCGCGGCTCGTGCCCATCCTGGCGAAGCTCACGCGCGAGCGCTTCGATGTGGCGCGTGACGCCACCCGGGTACGTCCACGAATACGGCGAAAGCAGCGCTATCCGCACGCGCCCACTCTATCCGCCGGCGCTGTCGTCCGACGCGCGGCCGTCGGTCCGCGGCTGCGATAATCACGGGTGTGAGCGCGCGTCACTTCGTCAAGTACACGTTCCTCAAGCTCGACCCGGCCTGGCGTCGCCTGGACGCCGAGCAGCGCGAGCAGGACAAGCGTGAGTTCATCGCCGCGTGCGAGGACTTCGCCGACGGGCACATGCTGCAGAGCTTCTCCCTGATCGGCACACGCGGCGACGCCGAGTTGATGCTGCTCGCCGAGGCCGAGAACCTCGATCGGATCCACGAGTTTCATGTCGTACTCGCCCAGAGCGGGCTGATGAAGTGGGCGGAGATCTCGCACTCGTTCCTCGGCATGCGCAAGAGCTCGGAGTACTCCGAAGACGAGCGCACCGTCCCGCGCGGGTTCCGCGGCAAGTACGTGTTCGTCTACCCGTTCGTGAAGTCGCGCGAGTGGTACGCGCTGCCGGCCGAGGAGCGCTGGCGGATCATGCAGGGCCACATCGAGGTCGGGCGCGAATACCCGGGCGTCGACAACCACACGACCTACTCGTTCGGGCTCGACGACCAGGAGTTCGTGGTCGCCTTCGACACCGACGACGTCGGGACGTTCCTCGACCTCGTACAGCGACTGCGGACGACTGAGGCCTCGCGCTTCACGGTGCGCGACACGCCGAGCTTCACGTGCCTGGCGATGTCCTTCGAGCGCGCACTCAACGCGCTCGACGGCGAGCGGCTCGCACAGGCCAGCGGACTGCCGGGCGCCTGAGCTGTGCCGCGCAAGGCCGCAGCAGCGAAACCCGCCCCCCGCACGACGAAGAAGAAGCCCCGCTCGGGGAAGCCCGCCGCGTCGACACCAGCGCGGCGCAGGGTCTCGCTCGCCAAGGCCACCGAGCACCTGCGAGCCGCCGATCCAGTGCTTGCCGGAATCATCGACGCGGTCGGCAGGCTGCCGAGCGCGCGGGGCGGGCGGCCCGAGCGCGAGGACCACTACGGCGCGCTCGTACGCTCGATCGTCGGGCAGCAGCTCTCCGTGCTGGCGGCGCGCGCGATCTACGGGCGCCTGATCGAGCGCTTCGGCGGGCGCCCGCCGACGCCACAGGAGGTGCTCGCGCAGGACCCAGAAGAGCTGCGCGCGGCCGCTGGGCTCTCGCGCGCGAAGGTCGGCTTCCTGCGCTCGCTCGCCGAGCACGTGCTCTCGGGCGAACTGGAGCTCGAGCGCTTGGACGAGCTCACCGACGAGGACGCGATCGCGGAGCTCGTCGCAGTCAAGGGCCTTGGCGTGTGGACCGCGCACATGTTCTTGATGTTCCACCTCGAACGCCCCGACGTGCTGGCGGTGGGCGACCTCGGTATCCGGCGGGCGATCGAACGCGCCTATGCGCTGGGGGCCCTGCCCGATGCGGCGGAAATCGAGCGGATCGCCGAGCCGTGGCGACCGCATCGGACGCTGGCATGCCGATATCTGTGGCGCTCGCTCGACAACGAGCCGGGCTGACCCCTGCGCGCTTCTGGAGCGAATCGCCCTCACAACGAGAACAGAGTGGGGCCTGAAGGCACCCACTCTGTTCGACCTCATCCGGTTTGCTGCTGGTCTACTTCGCCTTGATCTCGATCGGTTCTTCGTTTTCGATGATCAAGGGCTTCGGTTTTTCTTCGATCCCGATGATCGTCAGCCCCGCCTGTTCGCTTTTGCTGGACAGGACGTCTTTGAGCGTCAAGACCTCGGTCGGACCTTCTTCGAATTTTTCCGGTACCTGTTTTCCATGCGCCGCGGTATACGTTGCTTTGAACGTTTCGCGCATCCGGTTGATCGGCGCGATCTTTCCGATGAACGCGCCTTCCAGAACCTTTGGCGATGGCGGTTCCAACCCCGAGCGACATTCGAAGACGAGCGGCGTTGACAGTTTGAGCTGCAACCCCACCTTCGGTTTGGCGCCTCCGACGATGAAGCCGAGTTCGCCTTCGAGCCCCGTCGCTTCGATTTCGCCGTTTTTCGCAGGGTTGCTCTGGCACACTTTGCCGGTGCCCACTTCGAGGCAACCGAGCACCGAGATCGTCGCGGTCGCGGTTTTCGCACCGGTGTATTCGCCGTTTACGCTGCCGCTCGAGCACGCGATCTTGAAGCCTTCGACCGTTTCAAGCGTCACGGCGCCGGCGTCCGACGTGAATTTCTTTTTTTCGCCGGGGCCTGGAACCCACTTGTAGTTTCCTTTGTTGCCCGCGACCGGTCTCGTACAGCCGGCGTTCGAGTATTCGCCGGTTTTCCCTTCGGCCGGCACGCACTTGCCGAATTCCGGCAGAGCGCCCGAGGCGGAGGCCGCGAACGCGGTCGCCGCGAATACGCCGACGAGCGTGGCACCAACAATTCTCCTCATCTCCATCATTCCTCTCCCCTGCAACTTTGCCCTGTATCGTCAGCGCCGCCTCCCCGCCCGGGCGGGTCACGCCTTGGCGCCCTGGTTCCTGTTCTTACCCCGATCACATCAATCCAAACCGTTCCCGCACCGCCTCCACGACGTGGACCAACGCGCAAAGTCGCCCCTGCGGCGTGCGCTTCAGTGCTTGGACTTGGCGTGCGTCTTGGACGCCTTTTTCGCCCCGTATTTCTTGCGCGCCTTCTTTTCGCACGCCACACGCTTCTGCTTGGCGTGCTTGAACTGCTTGCGGCACTTCTTCAGCGATTTGGCCAAGAGCTGCGAGCGGGTGGGGGACTTCACCGCGCCACAGCCGAGCACGGGGATCTTCGTCTGCTGCTGGATCACGACGCCGTTCTGCCCGGTGATCGTCGTGGGCATCACCAGTTTCTGCCCGCACAGGCTGAAGTGCTTGCTCTGGGGCACGTTGGAGGTCAGCGCCGA
>DATINR010000162.1:0-18981 GCA_035473995.1 Solirubrobacteraceae bacterium | reverse complement strand
ACGGTCGGCGCCGTGCCGTGGCTGACGCTGACGCGCGCCGCGATGATCGTCAGCCGCCGCTGGAACGCGCTGTCGGCGAAGGAGCGCGCGCGTCTGGCCGAGCTCGTGACCGAATCGCGCGGGCGCGTGAGCAACCTCAGCCTCAAACAGCGCGCCGAGCTGCGCAAGCTGGCGCGCAAGCTCGACCTGAAGGGCATGGGGCGCGAACTGTGGCCCCTGCTTCGCGGCAGCCGCGGCGGGCGCGGACGGCGCGGCCGCAAGCACCGCTAGGCGCCGGCCCGGCGCCTGATCCGGACAGCACGAGTGCAGCGAACGCAGCAGAGCAAGACATGACCACCGGCGAGGATCTAGACAAGCTCTCCACGCACGAGCTGCACGACCGCGCCGTGCGCCGCGCCGAGCGCCATCTCGACGTGAAGTTCTTCTGGTCGCTGCTCGAGCTGATCCCGGCCGCCGAGGCGGCGAGCGGCGACACGGGCGAGGCCGACTACGACATCCAGTTCTCCAAAGGGCTGATCTCCGACGCCATGCACAGCGGCGACGGCAAGCTCGGCGAGGCGCTGCGACCGGTGTTCATCGACTACCTGCGCAAGCACCCCGACGCGTAGGCAGCGCCCGCGCGGCGCGCTGCGAGCACGCATGACATCGACACCGCGCCCTGAGACCCATCGCCCGCCGTCGTGGGGCGAGCACGAGGCAGAAGCGCACCTGCGCTCGCTCGAGCTGTTCGGCATGCGCTTCGGCTTGGACCGGATGCGCCGGATGATGACCGTGCTCGGCTCGCCGCAGCGCCGCTACGACGCGATCCACGTGCTCGGCACCAACGGCAAGACCTCGACGACGCGGATGATCGCGGCGATCCTCGAGCGCCACGGCCTGCGCACGGCGGCCTACACCTCGCCGCACCTCGTCTCCTACCGCGAGCGCCTGCAGGTCTCAGAGCAGGACATGAGCGGGGATGACTTCGCCCGCGCGATCGCCCGCGCGGCGTGGGCGGCGGAGCGCGTCAACCGCACGCTCGCAGGCGAGGATCACGTCACACAGTTCGAACTGCTCACGGCTGGCGCGCTGTGGCAGATCGCCGAGCGCGGCGCGCAGGTGGCCGTCGTCGAGGCCGGGCTCGGCGGACGCTACGACGCTACGTCGGTGATCGACGCCCAGCTGACCGTGCTGAGCAGCGTCGGGCTCGAGCACACGCGCTGGCTCGGACCGACCGTGCGCGACATCGCCGAGGAGAAGCTTGCTGTCGTGCGCCCGGGCGGCACGCTCGCGCTCGGCGCGGGCATCGATCTGCAGGCGCTCGCCGTGGCCGAGCGTGTGGCGCGCGAGCGCGGCGCGCGGATCGTCGTGGCCGGCGTCGACGGCGCCTCGCAGGAGCCGGCGACGGTGGCGGCGCGGGGGATCTTCCAGCGGCGCAACTTCGCACTCGCGCGGCTGGCTGCCGAGACCTATCTGCGCGGCGCCGGGATCGAGCCGGACGAGCGCGCCGTGCGCGAGGCGGCGGCGAGCATCGAGGTGCCGGGTCGCCTGCAGGTCGTGGCGGAGGACCCGCTGACGGTGCTCGACGGCGCGCACAACCCGCAAGCCGTCGACGCGCTCGTGCAGTCGCTGCCGGCGCTCGTCGGCGAGCGCCCGCTGGCGCTCGTGCTCGGGGTGCTCGAGGACAAGGACGCCGCGAGCATGCTCTGCTCGCTGCTCGCCAAGTGCGAGCGCGCCTGGTTCACGGCGCCGCCGAGCGCGCGCGCCCTCTCGCCGGCTGCGCTGCAGTCGCTCGCGCGCCAGCTCGGCTTCGAGCAGGTTGCCTGCGAGCCGCGCCCCGCGCAGGCGCTCGCCGAGGCGCAGCGGTGGGCGCGCGAGCGGGGCGGCGCCGTGCTCGTCACCGGCTCGGTGTATCTCGTCGGCGAGCTGCTGGGGGCCGCCTCCGAGGAGGGCGCGGCGCAGGACTCGGATGCGCGACGGCGAAGGGCTCTGTCGTGAACGACGAGGGTCCCTCCGTGCTGACGATGATCGGCGCGGTGGCGCTGATCGTGGCGCTCGTGATCCTCGTGTTCTTCGCCGCTGGTTACGGATTCGGTCGTCTGTTTCTCTAAACTCGCCTCCCGCCGATGCTCACCCTCGCATACTTCGGAATCGAAAGCAGCGGCTTGAACCTGGTCGTCGATCTGCTGATCCTGTTCGTCGTCGTCCTCTACCTGGCGCTGATCTACTGGACCTACGCCGACGCGCGCCGGCGGATCAACGACCCGATGCTCGTCGGCTGCGCCACGGTCGCCTCGCTGTTCCCGTTCGTCGGCACGATCGTCTACATGATCCTGCGCCCGCCGGAGTACCTCGAGGACGTGCGCGAGCGCGAACTTGAGGTGCAGGCAGCCGAGGCGCGCCTGCACGAGTTCGACCACTCGCTGTGCCCGCACTGCGACTACCGCATCGAGCGCGACTTCATCCGCTGTCCGAGCTGCCTGCGCAAGCTGAAGGACCGCTGTGTCAACTGCGAGCGCCCGCTCGACCAGGCGTGGACGATCTGCCCGTACTGCGAGACCGAGGTGCCGGCGCCAGAGCCGCCGAGGCGCACGCGCCGGCGGCGCACGCAGGCATCGATCGACGCCGAGAAGGCCGAGCTGGCGAAGGCCGCCGCGCCGGCCGAGCCCGCCGCAGAGCGGCCTGAGACGGCGCGCGCGAAAGCGACGCGCGAACGGCGCGAACGCGAAGCGGCGAGTGCGGGCGGCGACGACTCGATCGAGCAGGTGGACGATTCGCAGGACACGCAGGCCACGCCCGTCGTCGCCTCCGAGCCCGCCGCCAGGCCCGCGCGGGCGGCACGCCCCTCGCGCTCATCGAGCGGCCGCACCCGCCCGAGCACCTGAGCTACAACCTCAATCCGAAAAGGAATCCATGGACCGAACGCTGATCCTCGTAAAGCCCGACGCCTTCGCCCGCGGCCTGAGCGGCGAGATCATCGCCCGCTTCGAGCGCAAGGGGCTGAAGATCGCGGCGCTGCGCAGCATGACCGTCGACCGCGAGCTGGCCGAGCGCCACTACGCCGAGCACGCAGAGCGCCCGTTCTTCGGCGAGCTCGTCGACTTCATCACCTCGGGGCCGATCGTGGCGATGGTGCTCGAGGGCCCCGACGCGGTCAAGGCGGCGCGCCAGGTGATCGGCGCGACCAACCCGCTCGAGGCCGCGACAGGATCGATCCGCGGCGACTTCGCGATCGAGATGGGCACGAACATGGTGCACGGGTCGGACTCGCCCGAGTCGGCGGCGCGCGAGTCCGAGCTGTTCTTCGGCGAGCTCTCCTAAGGAGAAGGCCACGCCTCAGCTTCCGCTCGTGCTCGCCTCGGGCTCGCCCCAGCGGCGCGAGCTGCTGGCGCGCCTGGGCGTGCCCTTCACCGTGCGCGTGTCGGGCGCCGAGGAGCTCGAGCAGGGTCCCGATCCCGCCGTTGTGGCGCTCGAGAACGCGCGGCGCAAGGCACGCGCCGCGCTGCGCCCGGGCGCAGCGGAGGCGGTGCTCGGCTGCGACACGATCGTCGTGCTCGACGGCACGATCTACGGCAAGCCCGCCGACGAGGCGGCGGCGCGTGCGACGATCGCCGCGCTCGGCGGGCGCACGCACGAGGTGATCAGCGGGGTGGCTCTGCTGCTCGGCGAGCAGGCGCAGGCCGAGGAGCGCACCGCGCTCGCGCGCTCGCGGGTCACCTTCCGGGCGCTCGACGAGCAGCTGATCGATTGGTATCTGGCCACGGGGGAGTGGCGCGGGCGCTCGGGCGGCTACGCGATCCAGGGCGCGACCGGCACGCGCCTGGCGATCGCCGTCGAGGGCGAAGAGGAGAACGTCGTCGGGTTGCCCCTGCGCACGCTGGGAGAGCTGGCGCCGGAGCTGTTCGGCGGGGGCTCGCCGGCGGGCGGCGACTGACCCGCCGCTTCCGTATTTCCCCTGCAAAACCGCTGGCGACCCTATCGGAGGCCAAATCGCGTCCGCTAGACTGCGCCACCGGGCAGCGCGGCTACGCCGCCGGCCGCGAAGCGCATCAGCGCATCTCGCGGAACGGCGCGCGCGAGCGAATCCGCGCCCCTTTTTCTTCTCCATCAATGGGAATCTTCAGCTATCTGACGGGATTCGGTGGCCGCGACATGGCCGTCGACCTGGGAACCGCGAACACGCTCGTGTACGTGCGCGGGCGCGGCATCGTGCTGTCCGAGCCGAGCGTCGTGGCGATCGACTCGCGCACCGGCGAAGTGCACGCGGTCGGGATCGAGGCCAAGCGCATGCTCGGCCGCACGCCGGGCACGATCCAGGCGATCCGGCCGCTGAAGGACGGCGTGATCGCCGACTTCGACGTGACCGAGGAGATGCTCAGGCACTTCATCCAGAAGGTGCACCAGAACCGCTGGGCGCACCCGCGCGTGGTCGTCTGCGTGCCCTCCGGCGTGACCGGCGTGGAGAAGCGCGCGGTCGAGGAGGCCTGCCTGTCGGCCGGCGCGCGCACGGCCTACCTGATCGAGGAGCCGATGGCGGCTGCGATCGGCGCCGGCCTGCCCGTGGGCGAGCCGACGGGCTCGATGGTCGTAGACATCGGCGGCGGCACGTCCGAGGTGGCCGTGATCTCGCTCGGCGGGATCGTCGTCTCGCAGTCGATCCGCGTCGGCGGCGACGAGATGGACGAGGCGATCATCAACTACGCAAAGCGCGAGTACAAGCTCCTGATCGGCCAGCAGACGGCCGAGGAGCTGAAGCTCGAGATCGGCTCGGCCTGCCCGATGGCCGAGGAGCTGCAGGCGGAGATCCGCGGGCGCGACATGGTCGCCGGGCTGCCCAAGACGGTCGTGCTGACGAGCGAGGAGATCCGCACGGCACTGGAAGAGCCGCTCAACCAGATCCTCGACGCGGTCAAGGAGACGCTCGACCGCACGCCGCCCGAGCTCGCCTCGGACATCATGGATCGGGGCATCATGCTCGCCGGCGGCGGCTCGCTCCTGCAGGGGCTCGACGAGCGCCTGCGCGAAGAGACGCAGATGCCGGCGCACCTGGCAGAGTCGCCGCTGACGTGCGTGGCGGTCGGCTCGGGGCGCTCGCTGGAGGAGTTCGAGGCGATCCATCGCTCGAACCGGAAATCGCGCAATCGCCAGCGCCGCAGGTGAGCGCGCCGCAACGCCCGGGCGGCTCGCGCCGGGCGGACACCTGTGACGGACGCGTGCACCCGGGGGTACTCTTTCCCGTGAACGCTTCGGAAGGTCGCTATCCGTGTATGACAAGACGGTTCGGCGGCGGCGCTTGGTTCTCGCGCTGCTCGTCGTGCTCTCCCTGATCCTGCTGACCGCATACTTCGGCGAGGCGTCGAGCGGTGGGCTGCACTCCGTGCAGCGTGGCTTCTTGACCGTGGTCTCGCCAATCCAGAACGGCGCCAACAAGGCGCTGAAGCCCGTGCGCGACCTGATCGGCTGGTTCGGCGACACTCTGCACGCCAAAGGCCAGCGCGACGAACTGCGCAAGCAGGTCGACCGGCTGCGCCGCGAAGTGATCGCCAACAACTCCGAAAAACACTCCTACCGCGAACTGCTCACGCTGTTCCGGCTCGACAACCAGCTGAGCGTCAAGGACTACCGCCCGGTCACGGCGACGGTCGTGGCCAAGTCGCCGAACGTGTGGTACTCGACGGTCACGATCGACAAGGGCGAATCCTCGGGCGTGCACGTCAACGACCCGGTGATCAACGGCGAAGGGCTCGTCGGCAAGGTCGCCCAGGTGGCCTCCGACGGCGCGCAGGTGACGCTGATCACCGACAGCTCGGTCGGCGTCTCGGCGCGGATCGGCACGTCGGACGCGACGGGCATAGTGCAGCCGAAGGTGGGCGATCCCAACGACCTGCTGCTGCAATACCTGCCGGCCAGCACGCAGGCCAACAAAGGCGAATACGTGGTCACGTCGGGCACCGTCTCGAGTCCCGACGACTCGCTCTACCCGCCGGGAATCCCGATCGGGCAAGTGACCTCGATCAACGAAGAAAGCGCCTACCGCTCGGTCAACGTGCACCCGCTCGCGAACCTGCACAACCTCGACGTCGTGCAGGTGCTCACGGCCGCACGGGGCTCGCTGCCGGCGAACCTCAGCCGCGTCGTCGCGGCCCTGCCGCCCGGGCAGCAGGGCTCCTCGGCCGAACAGCTCGCCTCGACGGGGGGCGGCTGATGGGCACGAGCGGCTCGCCGGCCCTGCTCGGGCGCATCGCGGCGCTCGCGATCGTGCTCGTGTTCTTCCAGATCGGCGTCGTCTCGGAGGTGCCCGTGTTCGGCGTCAGCGCCGATCTCTCACCGCTGCTCGTCGCCTTCGTCGGGCTGATGTGCGGCTCGACGCTCGGCGCGCTGACCGGCTTCGGCGTCGGCCTGCTCGTCGATCTCGCGCTCGTGCAGACGCTCGGCGTGACCTCGCTGACGCTGACCGTCGTCGGCTACTTCGCAGGCCGCCTGCGCGAAGCGCGCGACCCGCAGGCGGCGCTCACGCCGCTGCTCGTCGGCGCCGCCGGCTCGGCCGCCGCGATGGTCGCCTACTCGATCGTGCAGTTCCTGCTCGGCGTCGAGGCGCCGGTCAGCCTCGAGCTGCTGCGCCAGATCGTGCTCGGCGTCGTCGTCAACACGATCATCGCGCTGCCCGTGTGGGCGCTCGTGCGCCGCTGCCTGATCGGCGGCCTGCCCGAGGACCCGCGCCGCCGCCGGCGGCGCGCCTACACCACGGGGGGCCTGAGCCCGTTGTCGAGGTCATGACGCTGCGAGCGATCTCAACGTGAGCGCGCTCGAGCCCGGCGTAGGGCGGCGTGACCCGCGCATCCCCGTCTCGCCGCAGCTGGCAATGCGCGTGGCGATCCTCGGCGGCGTGGCGATCGCGATGTTCGCGATCATCTTCTTCCGCCTGTGGTTCCTGCAGGTGCTCTCCGGCGAACAGTACGTGCAGCAGGCCAATGCCAACCGCGCTCGCGACCTGCCGATCGCTGCGCCGCGCGGCGAAATCCTCGATCGCGAAGGCCAGCCGCTGGTCGCCAGCCGAACGACCAACGCCGTGCAGATCGTGCCCTCGGCGCTGCCGCCGTCGGGCGCGCCGCGACTGCGGCTCTACCGGCGCCTGGGGCGGCTGCTCGGGATGAGCGGGGCGCACGTCCAGGCGCTCGTGATCAAGGGGCGCACGGCGGTGCCCTACGCGCCGGTGACGATCAAGACCGACGCCGGGCGCGGCGCGCTGACTGTGCTCGCCGAGCGCCAGAGCGATTACCCGGGAGTCACCCAGCAGCCGGTCTCGATCCGCGCCTATCCCTACGGCGAGATGGCGGCGCAGGTGCTCGGCTATGTCGGCCAGGTCTCCGAAAGGGAGCTGAAGATGCGCGCCTTCGACGGCGTCAAGCAGGGCACGGTGGTCGGTCAGGAAGGGCTCGAGTACTACTACGACCGCTACCTGCGCGGCAATCCCGGGGTGGAGCGCGTCGAGGTCAACGCGGCCGGCTACCCGGTGCCGAGCAAACTGGCGGCGACGCAGCCGAAGGCGGGCTACAGCCTGAAGGTGACGCTCGACAAGGGGCTGCAGGCCGAGGGCGAAAAGGCCCTGCTGCAGGGCATCGAAAACGCGCGCGCCGGCGGCAAACCGGCGGACGCGGGGGCGTTCGTCGCGCTCGACCCGCGCAACGGGCAGGTGCTCGCGATCGGCTCCTCGCCGACGTTCGACCCGAACAAGTTCGCCAAACCGCTGACGAAGGCCGAATACGCGGCGCTCGAGGGCAAGTCGAAGAGCGGCTCGGGCGAAGCGTCGCCGGCGCCGCTGACCGACCGCGCGGTCAACGGCACCTATCCGACGGGCTCGACGTTCAAGCCGATCACGGCGATGGGCACGCTCGAAGCGGGCGTGATCAACCCGAGCGAGGGGCTTGGCGCGGGCCAGTGCATCTCGGTCTCCACCGAGCAGTTCTGCAACGCCGGCAAGGCCAACTACGGCGCGGTAGGCCTCGTCGAAGCGCTGAAGGTCTCCTCCGACACCTACTTCTTCGAAGCCGGCGAGCTGGCCAACAGCCACGGCAACGTGATCCAGCGCGAGGCGCACAAGCTCGGCGTGGGCGAGCAGACGGGCATCGACCTGCCGAGCGAGATCACGGGCCTCGTGCCCGATCGCGCGTGGCGCGCGAAAGTGGGCAGGGAGGAGCTCGCGTGCGAGCGGCGCAGGCACGTCTCGAGCTGCGGCATCTCCGACGGGCGTCCGTGGAGCGTCGGCGACAACATGCATCTCGCCGTCGGGCAGGGCGACCTGCTGACCTCTCCGCTGCAGATGGCCGTCGCCTACTCGACGCTCGCCGACGCGTTCACCCACGGCGGCAACGGCTGGGTCGTGCGCCCGCACCTGGGAATGGAGATCGACGGCCCGCAGGGCCGGCTCGTGCAGGCGCTCGGCTTCCCGGCGCAGCGCCACGTGCATCTCAACGCAACCGACGTGAACCTCGTGATGGAGGGGATCCACCAGGCGGCGAGCCAGCCGGGAGGGACCTCGGCCACGGTCTGGACCGGCTGGGATCAGGCCCAGCATCCCGTGTACGGCAAGACGGGCACCGCCCAGCACGTCGGCAAAGAAGACCAGTCGTGGTACATGTGCTACATCGGCGACCCCTCGCGGCCGATCGTGATCGCCGTGACGGTGGAGCAGGGCGGCTTCGGCGCTGAAACGGCGGCGCCGATCGCTCGCCTGCTGGCGTCGCAGTGGTTCGGCAAGGAAAAGAAATTCGTCGCCGGGAGCTCGCACACGTTTTGAGCCCGCTCAGCCCGATCACGGCTCCCGAGCAGCCGACTGCGCAGCCCGCGACGGGCGCGCGCACGCTGCGCCTGCCGTTCGACCCGCTGCTGACGCTGGCGGTTATCGGCCTGTCGATCGGCTCGATCGTCACGCTCAGCGACGCGACGAAAAACCTGATTCCCAGCCAGCCGAACTACTACGTCGACCGCCAGCTGACGTACCTGATCGTCGGCTTCGTGCTGATGCTGCTGCTCTCGCGCCTGGACTACGCGCGCCTGCGCCCATTGAAAAACTTCCTGTACGGGTTCCTGATCTTCACGATCCTGGCGGTGCTCGCGCTCGGCCACACCGCGCGCGGCTCGCAGCGGGCGATCAACCTGCCGTTCTTCTCCTTCCAGGCGTCCGAGCTCGGCAAGGTCCTGCTCACGCTGGCGCTCGCCGCGCTCGTCGTCGATCGCGCGCGACGCCTGCGCGAGCGCCAGACGACGGCGCTCGTGATGCTCGCGGCGCTCGTGCCGGCGATGTTCGTGATCGCGCAGCCCGACCTCGGCTCGGGCCTGGTCTACGTCGTGATCGCGTTCACGCTGCTGTTCGTCGCGGGCGTCTCCTGGAGGCACCTCGCGGGCTTGGTCGCGCTGGGCCTGGTCGCGCTGACGTTCGTGCTCGTGGCGGCGCCGGCGGTGGGCGTGCACGTGCTCAAGCCCTACCAGGTGCAGCGACTGACGGCCTTCCTGCACCCCTCGACCAACCCCCGGAAGGAAGGCTACCAACAGGAGGAGTCCAAGATCGCGATCGGCTCGGGGCAGAAGACCGGCCGCGGGCCGAACGCCTCACAGAGCAAACTCGGCTACGTGCCGGAGAACCACACCGACTTCATCTTCTCGGCGGTCGGCGAGCAGTACGGGTTCGTCGGCGCCGGGCTCGTGCTCGCGCTCTACGGGCTGCTGATCTGGCGTGCGTTGCGCATCCTCGTGATGTCCAAGGATCTGCTCGGTTCGCTCGTCGCTGCCGGCGTAGCGGCTATGCTCATGTTTCAGGTCTTCGTCAACGTGGGAATGACGATCGGGATCATGCCGATCACCGGCGTCACGCTGCCGCTCATGAGCTACGGCGGCTCGTCGGTAATCACGACCCTGTTGGCGGTGGGCCTGCTGCAATCGATTTACATCCAGGCGCGTGCCTCGCAAGCACTGAAGGGCCGCGTACTGCGTTAGTTGACACCAATGAACGCCCCGCAATTCTCGCCAGACCGTCAGTCCGCCGGATGCGCCCCACGCGCTGCCCGCCCGGACGATCACGACGTCGCGACGCTGCGGCCGGCCACTGGCGTCCCCACGAAGGCACGGGCTCAGTCCCCGCCGCCGCGAGCCACGCCAAGCGTTTGCTCCGGAGCGGCAGGACTCGCCCCGCCTCATACCGAAAGAGTTCACATTGAAAAAGCAAGTGCTTGTCAGCGTCGATCGCGCGGAGACGCGCGTGGCGCTTCTGGAGGCGAGCGGAACGCCCGCCGCCTCACGCTCCTCAGCCTCCTCCCGCAGGGCGGGGGCGTCGAAGGCGGCGGCCTCGCGCAAAAGCGGCGGAGGTCCGCAGGCCGGCTATCGGATCGCTGAGCTCTACATAGAGCGCCGCGGCGGTCGCTCGATCGTCGGCAACATCTACAAGGGCAAGGTCGACAACGTCCTGCCCGGCCTGGAGGCCGCGTTCGTCGACATCGGCCTCGAGAAGAACGGCTTCCTGCACGTCGATGAGATCGTGCTCCCCGGTGTCGAGACGCCCAAGCGCGGGCGCGGCTCGGGCGCCGGGCGCAAGATCTCCGATTTGCTCAAACCCGGCCAGGAGATCGTCGTGCAGGTCGTCAAGGACCCGCTGAAGACGAAGGGTGCGCGCCTTTCGATGGAGCTGACGATCGCCGGGCGCTACATGGTCTACGCGCCGACCGGCGAGGGCATCGGCGTGTCGCGGCGCCTGGAGGACAAGGAGCGCGAACGGCTGCGCCGGCAGACCTCGAAACTCGAGATCGGCGGCGGCGGCGTGATCGTGCGCACGGCGGCCCACGGCGCCAAGCGCGAGGACTTCGAGCGCGAGCTGAAGTACCTGCACAAGCTGCACGAGGTGCTCGTCAAACGCGTCGAGGAGACGGCCGCCCCGGATCTCGTCTTCCAGGAGGCCGATCTCTCTGTGCGCGTCGTGCGCGACATCTTCTCGGCGCACTTCGAGCGCGCGATCGTCGACGACGAGCAGCAGTACCACCGGCTCGTCTCGTTCTTCACGCGCACGGCGCCCGAGCTCGTCGAGCGCGTCGAGCTGTGGCAGCAGGAGCAGCCGCTGTTCGAGGCCTACGGCGTCGAGGAGGCGATCGAAGGACTGCTCTCGCGCCGCGTCGACCTGCCCAGCGGCGGCTATCTGATCATCGACTACGCCGAGGCGCTGACCGTGATCGACGTCAACTCGGGGTCGTTCATCGGCCGCGGCAAGGGCGCCGGGCTCGAGGACACGATCACGAAGACGAACCTCGAGGCGGCCGAGGAGGTCGTCAACCAGTTGCGCCTGCGCGACATCGGCGGGATCATCGTGATCGACTTCATCGACATGGCCCGCGCGCGCAACCGCGACGCTGTGATGAAGGTGCTGCGCAAGACGCTCGACGAGGACCGCACGAAGACGTTCACGGCCGAGATCTCCAAGCTCGGCCTGGTCGAGATGACGCGCCAGAACGTGACCGAGGGCGTGCGCGAGATCATGAGCCGTCCCTGCCCGACCTGCGAGGGCGAGGGCGTGATCCGCTCGGAGGAGACGATCGCGATCGAGTTCGAACGCAAGCTGCGCGACGTGGCGGCGGAGAACCCCGAGGTCGACGCCTTCCTGATCCAGATCAACCCGCGCGTCACGGCCGAGTTCACGGGTCACAGCTCGCGCGTGCTGCGGGCGCTCGAGACCGAGACGGGCAAGTCGTTCCTGTTCGAGGGCTCCGAAGGCCTCGCGCTCGACCACTTCGCGATCACCTTCCAGGGGACGCGCGAGGAGGTCGAGGAGCGCGCGCTGCCGTTCCGCCAGGGCGACGAGGTGCTCGTCGAGATCGTCGAGCCGCACATGTACGACGAGGAAGACGCGGTCGCCAAAATCGACGGCTACATCATCTCGATCGCCGGAGCCGCAGCCCACGTGGGCTCCAAGCGCATGGTGCGCATCGATCAGGTCGGCCGTACGGCCGCGAGCGCACTGCTGCTCGACGAGTCGGGCGAGGTCGTGAAGGCCTCGCCGCGCCCGGCCGGCGGCAAAGGCGCCCGCGGCGGACGCCGTCCGTCCTCCTCCTCGGGAGGCGGCCGCGCCGGCGAGCGCGCGAGGACACGGGCGCGCGGCAGGCGCGCACCGGCCGACAGCGAGGACGGCGCCGCGCGGCGTGAAGCCGGCCTGCACGAATCGGCGACGACGGTCGACTCCGAGCCCGAGGACGAGCCCACCCTGACAGCGCGCGACCTTGCCGAGACGGTTGACGGCGGCGAGGGCCGCGAGGATTCCGGGCAGGACAACTCGCAGGGCGATGGCACCGGCGATGGCCTACAATCCAAACCTCGGCGTCGTGGCCGCAGGGGCGGACGGCGCCGTTCGGCTGCCAAGGCGCCCGCGACACCGGAGTAGAACCCGGTTCGCGGCGTTCGCCGGTGGCGGGCTTAGCGCACTAGGAAGAAATCGAGACTGAGACAGACATGTACGCGATCGTGAAGACCGGCGGCAAGCAGTACCGCGTAGAGCGCGGCCAGAGGCTGCTGATCGAGCGCCTCGCCGTCGACGAGGGCGCCGACGTGAAGCTCGAGCCGATCCTGTTCCGCTCGGACGAGGCCGTGTTCGACAAGACGGGCCTGGAGAGCGTGCAGGTGACGGCGAAGGTGCTCGCCCACGTGCGCGGCGAGAAGCTGCGCGTGTTCAAGTTCAAGCCCAAGCGCGGCTACAAGCGCCGCACCGGCCACCGCCAGGATCTCACGCAGATCGAGGTCACCGAGATCAGCCAGGGCAAAGCGAAAGCGAAAGCCGCGGCTGAGAAAGCCGCGGAGCAGCCGTCCGCCGTGAAAGCGCCCGCCGACAAACCGGCGGCGAAAGCCAAAGCCGCGGCCGACAAACCGGCGGCCAAAGCAAAAGCGCCGGCCAAAGCGAAACCTGCGGCGAAAGCGAAAGCGAAAGCGCCGGCTGAGAAAGCGAAGGAGGAGTCCTCCGATGGCTCATAAGAAGGGGCTCGGCTCGAGCCGCAACGGGCGCGACTCGAATGCGCAGCGCCTCGGCGTGAAGACGTTCGCCGGGCAGACGGTGACAGGCGGCGAGATCATCGTGCGTCAGCGCGGAACTCGCTTCAGGCCGGGCCCGGGCGTGGGCATCGGCAAGGACGACACGCTCTACGCGCGCGCCGCGGGCACCGTGCAGTTCACGACGGGCCGCCGCGGGCGCACGGTCAGCGTGCTCTCCGACCCGGCTTCCTAGGCCGAGCTCGCGAGCGCACCGCCGATGAACCCGCGCCGCCTGGCAGGGCTGCTCGCGGTCGGGCGTGTGGCGCTCGGCGCCGCCGTGCTGATCGCGCCCGAGCAGGTCACCTCGCGCTGGCTGGGCGAGCACGCCAAGCACCCGGCCGTGCGCTACCTGGCACATTCGCTCGGCGCGCGCGACGTGGCGCTCGGCGCGCTCGCACTGTGCACGCTCGCCGACGGACGCCACGCGGCTCAGGTTCAGCTTGCGTGCGCGGGGGCCGACGCGGCCGACGCGGTGGCGACGCTGGCGGCGCGCTCGGAGCTGCCGACGGTCGGGGTGATCGGCACGGTCGCGGTCGCCGGCGGTGCGGCGGTCGCCGAGCTGCTGCTCGCTCGCGCGCTCGCCTAGCGCGGCTGCTCAGCCCTCCTGGGCGGTCGGGCGGATCAGGATCTCGTTGACGTCAACGTGCGGCGGCTGGGCGAGCGCATACATCACGGCACGCGCGATGTCGTCTTCGTGCAAGGCGTTGCTCGGTTTGTTGTCGAAGAACGGCGTGTCGACCATCCCGGGCTCGATCAGCGTGACGCGCACGCCGGTGCCGTTGAGGTCCTGGCGCGCTGCCTCGCCCATCGCCGTGACGGCGTGCTTTGTGCACGAGTAGAACGAGCCCGGCAGCGCGCGGCGTCCGGCGACGCTCGAGGTCAGCAGCAGGTGCCCGCGCGTGTCCTTCAGCGCCGGGATCGTGGCGCGCAGCGTGAGCGCCGCGCCGTAGACGTTCGTCAGGACCATCTCGCGCCAGTGCTCGGGCGTATCGCTGAGAAAGCCGCGCGGGCCGCCGAAGCCGGCGTTGGCGAACACGGCGTCGATCTGCCCGAACGCCGACAGCGCGGCCGCGGCGAGCGCCTGCTGCTGCTCCCACTCGGTCACGTCGCAGCGGACGGCGATCGCGCGCTCGGCGCCGCCCAGCTCGGCGGCGAGCCCCTCGAGCTTCTCCTGCGAGCGGGCGGCGAGCACCAGGCGCCAGCCCGCCGCGGCGGCGTGACGGGCGGTGGCGGCGCCGATGCCGGTGGAGGCGCCGGTGATCACGAGGACGTTGTCGGTGGCCGTTGCGGGGTAGCTGCTCATCGGTCGTTTCTCCCTTGCTCGGGGGTGGGGGCTGTCACGATGATCGCCGAGATGCTCCACGATCGCGCGAAGATCCACGTTCAGGCGGGCGCCGGCGGCAACGGCTGCACGAGCTTCCGCCGCGAAGCCCACGTGCCGCGCGGCGGGCCGGACGGCGGCGACGGCGGCCACGGCGGCGCCGTCGTGTTCGTCTGCGAGGACTCGCTGCGCGACCTGCAGGGCTTCCGGCGAAAGACCCACCACCGCGCCGGTCGCGGCGGCCACGGCGAAGGCGCCCAGCGCCACGGCGCCGACGGCGAGACGCTTACGATCGGCGTCCCGCCGGGCACGCAGGTGCGCGCGCCGGCGGGCGACGGCGGCGATCTGGCGGGCCGCAGCTGGGAGCTGCTCGCGGCCGGCCAGCGCGCGACCGTCGCGCGCGGCGGCTCGGGCGGCAAGGGCAACAAGCGCTTCGCCACGCCCACGCGCCAGGCGCCACGCTTCGCCGAGCGCGGCCTGCCCGGCGAGGAAGGCTGGCTCGAGCTGCAGCTCAAGCTGCTCGCCGACGTCGGCCTCGTGGGCCTGCCCAACGCGGGCAAGTCCTCGCTGCTCGCGCGGCTGACGCGCGCCGCGCCGAAGGTCGCTGACTACCCGTTCACGACGCTCTCGCCCGTGCTCGGCGTGCTCGAAGCCGACGAACGCCAGCTCGTGCTCGCTGACATCCCGGGACTGATCGAGGGTGCGAGCGAGGGGGCGGGGCTCGGCCACGACTTCCTCGCGCACGTCGAGCGCACGCGGCTGCTCGTGCACGTGCTCGACGTGGCGCCCGAGCTGACGGCCGGGGAGGGCGCCGATCCGCTCGCCAACCACGCGACGATCGAGCGCGAGCTGGCCGCGCACGATCCGCGCCTGGCCGAGCTGCCGCGCGTGCTGGCGCTGTCCAAGTGCGACCTGCTCTCCGAGCAGCGCGTGAGCGAGGCGGTGGCGCAGTGGCGCGCGCGCCTCGGCGAGGACGTGCCCGTGATCGCCACCTCGAGCGCGACCGGCCTCGGCCTCGAGCAGCTCTCCGGCGAGCTCTTGCGCCGCGTGCCGCCGCAGGCGGCGACGAGCGAGGGGGAGCCCGTCGAGGATGGCGAGACCGCTCGCGCCCTGGTGGGCGCGCCGGCGGTCGGGGAGGAAGCGGAGCAGCTTGCTGAGCACATGGTCTTCCGTCCGGCCGGACGCAGCGGCTTCAGGGTCGAGCGGCTCGGACCCAAGTCGTTCGCCGTGCGCGGCGCCGGGATCGAACGGCTGCTAGCGCGCTACGACGTGGACAACGACGACGCGATGGCCTACTTCGAGGGGCGGCTGCGCCGGATCGGCGTGCTCAAGGCACTCGAGGCGGAGGGCTTTCAGGCCGGCGATGAGGTCGAGATCGCGGGGGAGACGTTCGAGCTCGATCTCGGGTGACGGGCACCGCCGGGACTACGAGCCCGGAGGTCGGCAATAAGCTCCAGGCGTGAGGCGGATCGTTGTCAAGCTGGGTTCGAGCGTTGTCGCGGACGGCGACGGCGAGCCGCGCGAGGAGGTCCTGCGCAACGTCTGCGACGCGCTCGCCGCGCTGCACGGGCAGGGCAGCGAGGCGATCGTCGTGACGAGCGGCGCGATCGCGCGCGGGGTGCGCGTGATGGGCCTGACCCAGCGGCCGAGCTCGATCAGGGAGCTGCAGGCGGCGAGCGCGGTCGGGCAGGGCAAGCTCTACCGCATCTATGACGAGCTGCTGCGCGAGCGCGGCGTGACGAGCGCGCAGGTGCTGCTGACGTTCTTCGACATGAGCGCACGCACGCACTACCTCAACGCGCGCCAGACGCTGACGACGCTGCTCGAGTGGCGCGTGCTGCCGGTGATCAACGAGAACGACACGACGGCGACCGACGAGATCTCCTTCGGCGACAACGACTTCCTCGCGGCGCAGGTGGCGGTGCTCGTGGCCGCCGATCAACTGATCCTGCTGACCGACATCGACGGCCTCTACACGGCCGACCCGCGGCTGTATCCGGACGCGAAAATCGTGCGTGAGGTGAGCGACTTCGCGGGTCTGCAGGAGCTCGAGATCGGGCACACGACCTCGCCGCTGGGCTCGGGCGGGATGCGCTCGAAGGTCGTCGCCGCCGACATGGCGACGGCGGCGGGAATCGAGACGACGATCTGCAGCGGCGTGCGCCCGCAGGCGCTGCGGGCGGTGCTCGCGGGCGAGCGCGAGGGCACCCGCTTTGCCGCGCGCGAGGCCCGCTACAGCTCGTTCAAGCTGTGGCTGAAGTACGCCAAGCCCTCGCGCGGCACGCTTTTGATCGACGACGGCGCGGCGCGCGCGGTGACGGAGGGTGCGGCGAGCTTGCTGCCGGTCGGCATCGTCGAGGTGCTCGGCGAGTTCGAGGCCGGCGACGCCGTCGACATCGCGCAGGCGGAGCTGCGCGACGGGCACCGCCACACGCTGGCCAAGGGGATCTGCAACTACTCGGCAGAGGAGCTGCGCCAGGTGCAGGGGATGAAGTCGGCGGCCGCCCGCGAGGTGATGCCGCGCGCCAGCGAGGAGGCGGTGCACCGCGACTACCTCGTGGTGGACTGAGGGCCCCTACCCTTTAGAGGTCATGGCAACGGCCGTCTCCTCAGTCACGGACATCTGCCGCGCGGCCAAGCGCGCCTCGCGTGCGCTCGCGCGCTTGGACACGGCGGTCAAGGACGCGGCGCTCGAGGCGATCGCTGGGGCGCTCGAGGACCGCGCCGCGGAGATCCTCGCGGCCAACGAGCGCGACATGGAGCTCGGGCGCGAGCAGGCGATCGGCGACGCGCTGCTCGATCGCCTGCGCCTGGATGAGCAGCGCCTGGCGCAGATCGCCCAGGCCGTCAGGCAGATCGCGGCGCTGGCGGACCCGGTCGGCGAGCTGATCGACGGGCGCCGCCTGCCGAACGGCCTGGACGTGCGCAAGGTCCGCGTGCCGCTCGGCGTCGTGGCCGTCGTGTACGAGGCCCGTCCGAACGTGACGATCGACGCGGCGGCGCTGTGCCTGAAGTCGGGCAACGCGATCGTGCTGCGCGGCTCCTCCTCGGCCGAGCACTCCAACGCGGCGCTCGCGCAGATCGCGAGCGAGGCGGCGGTGGCGGCGGGCCTCGCCGACGGCTGCGTGAGCCTCGTCGCGGGCGGCGGGCGCGAGGAGCTGGCCGAGCTGGCGACGCAGAGCGGCAGCGTCGACCTGATCATCCCACGCGGCGGCGAGGGGCTCAAGCAGGCGCTGCAGGCGGTCGCGACCGTGCCCGTGATCTACGCGGCCTCCGGCAATTGCCACGTCTACGTCGACGCCACGGCCGACCTCGACCAGGCCGAGGCGATCGTGCTCAACGCGAAGACGCAGCGACCGGGCGTGTGCAACGCGGCCGAGACGCTCCTAGTGCACAGCGAGGTGGCGCCGAGCTTCGTGCCGCGGATCGTGCGCGCGCTGAACCAAGCCGGCGTCGTCGTGCGCGGCGACGAGCGCGTGCTCGAGCTGGCCGAGGACGAGAGCGAGGCCACGCCGCCGAAGCACGCCGGATCGCCGCTCGAGGCGGAGGCGTCGCTGTCGGATTCGGCGCTCGTGCAGGCGGCGAGCGAGGAGGACTGGGAGAGCGAGTACCTCGCGCTGACGCTCGCCGTCGGCGTGGTCGACTCGGTGGAGCAGGCGATCGAGCACGTCGGCCGCTACGGCAGCGGGCACTCGGAGGCGATCCTCACGCGCGACACGCAGGCAGCGCGGGCGTTCCAGCTGGGCGTCGACGCGGCCTGCGTCTACGTCAACGCCTCGACGCGCTTCACCGACGGGGGCGAGTTCGGGATGGGCGCGGAGATCGGCAACTCGACGCAGAAGCTGCACGCGCGCGGGCCGATCGGGCTGCGCGAGCTGTGCACGTTCAAGTACCTGGTGGAGGGCGACGGACACGTCCGTGCCTGAGCCCTCGCCGGCCCGCGGGCGTGCGGCGGGCCCCGACCGGCGGCACTCGCTCGGCGTGCTCGGCGGCACGTTCAACCCGCCCACGCTCGGCCACCTGGCGATCGCCGGCCATGCGCGCGAGCAGCTCGGGCTGGAGCGCGTCGTGCTCGTGCCGGCCGGCTCGCCGCCGCACAAGCAGATCGCCGGGGACCCGGGCCCGCAGCGGCGCCTGGAGATGTGCAGGCTGCTCGTGCGCGGTGCCGAGGAGCTGTCGGTCTGCGCGATCGAGACAGAGCGCGACGGCCCGTCCTATACGGTGGATACCTTGAGAGAACTGCATGAGCGCCATCCGGAGACCGAGCTGACGTTCATCGTCGGGGCGGACGTGGCCGGCATGCTGCCGAGCTGGCACGAACCGCTGGAGCTGCTCGAGCTGGCGACGCTCGCCGTCGCGGAGCGCCCGGGCAGCGATCGCAGCGCGGTGCTGGACGCGGTCGCATCGCTCGGCGGGGCGCAGCGCGTGCGCTTCCTCGACGCACCGCTGATCGACGTCTCATCCTCGCGTGCGCGCGAGCAGGCGGCGGCGGGCGAGCCGATCGAGCGGCTCGTCGGCGCGGACGTGGCCGAGTACGTGGCCGAGCACGCGCTGTACGGCGCGGGCGCCGGCGCACGGGCGGTGAGCTGATGGCGGGCGGGGAGCCGGTGGCCGGCGGCGAG
>DATINR010000161.1:0-2779 GCA_035473995.1 Solirubrobacteraceae bacterium | reverse complement strand
TGCGCAGGCGCCGGCAGCTGGTGCACGCGCGCCAGCGCCGCCTCGCGCTCCTCGCCCTCGACCCCGCCCGCGATGAAGCGCTCGAGCTCGGCCAGCTCGCGCACGAGCAGGTTGACGACCCCCTCCTCCGAGCGCTCCACGCGCCCGCGCGCCAAGAGCAGCGGCTCCGCGCGGGCGAGCTGGCGATGGCGCTCGTACACCGCTCGCGGAACGATCAGGTTGACCGTGCCGAACTCGTCCTCGAACAGCAGGAACATCGTCCCCTTCGCCGTTCCCGGGCGCTGGCGCGCGATCACGAGCCCCGCCATCGAAACGGCGCTGCCGCTCGGCAGGCGCGTCAACTGCGCGCTCGTCGCCAGCATCGGCGCCGTCAGCCGCTCGCGCAGGACCGCCATCGCGTGGTCGCCGACCGTCACCCCGCTGGTGGCATAGTCGGCGATCAGCCGCTGCCAGCGCCCGAGCGAGCGCAGCCGCGGAGCCGCCGGCAGCTCCAGCGGCAGCGCCAGCTGGGTCCCCTCCCCCGCGTCGTGTCCCGGTGTGGCGAGCCCGAGCTGCCACAGCGCCGTGCGCCTGTCCGCCCCGCCGAGCGCGCGCATCGCCCCTCCTCCCCCGGCGACCGAGCGCGGCGCGGCGATGATCTCGTCGCACGCCCCCGACCAGGCCAGCTGCTCGAGTGTCCTGCGCCGCACGCCGATGCGCCCCGCCAGCTCGCCGAGGCTCGCGAAGGGACCGCCACGCTCGCGCTCGGCCACCAGCTCGCGCACCTCCTCGCCGCCCACGTCCTTGATGTAGCCGAGGCCGAGGCGCACGCCGCCGTCCTGCACCGTGCACTCCGCCTGCGAGGCGTTCACGTCGAGGCGCAGGATCGGGATGCCCCTGCGCTCGGCCTCGTGCACGAGGCTGTCCGGCGCGTAGAAGCCCATCGGCTGCTCGTTGAGCAGCGCGCAGAGGAACTCCGGTCCGTAGTGCACGCGCAGCCAGGTCGACTGATAGGCGAGCAGGCCGAAGGCGGCGCTGTGCGCCTTGGGAAAGCCGAAGCCCGCGAAGCCCTCGATCATCTGCCACACGCGCTCGGCCGTCTGCAGCTCGGCGCCCGAGTGCCGCACCGCGCCGGCCACGAAGCGCTCGCGATGGCTCCGCAGCAGCTCCTCCGATCGCTTGCGGCTCATCGCCCGGCGCAGCCCCTCCGCTTCACCCGGGGTGTAGCCGGCGATCGCCTGCGCCACTTCCATCACCTGGTCCTGGAAGATGATCGTGCCGAGCGTGTCGCGCAGGACCGGCTCGAGCGAGGGATGCTCGTAGGGGATCTCGTAGCCCGGGTCCTCGCGCAGGCGCCGGCGGCGTTCGATGTAGGGGTTGACCGCCCCGCCCTGGATCGGCCCCGGCCGGATGATCGCCACCTGCACGGCGAGATCGTCGAGATCCCGCGGGCGCGTGCGCCGCAGCGACTGCATCTGCGCACGACTCTCGATCTGGAACACGCCGACCGTGTCGGCGTCGCTGATCGCGTCGAACGTCTGCTCGTCGTCGAACGGGATTCGCGAGAGGTCGATGCGCTCGCCGCGCGTGTACACGATCGACTCCACGCAGCGCTCGACCGCCGAGAGCATCCCCAGTCCGAGCAGGTCGATCTTCAAGAAGCCGGCGTCCGAGCAGGAGTCCTTGTCCCACTGCACCATCTGCCGGCCCTCCATCGCCGCCGGCACGACGGGACAGCAGTCGATCAGCGGCCGCGTCGCGATGATCATCCCGCCCGAGTGCTGGGAGAGGTGGCGCGGCAGCCGGTAGGCCTCCGCCACGAGCCGCGCGAGCCAGCGCCAGCGCTCCGAGCGCGGAAGGCCCGGCTCCCGGCCCTGGGCCGACCCTCCGGCCTGTCGGTCCTGCTGCTCGGCCTGCTCCCCCCGCTCGCCCATCGCCCCACCGGCGACGCCGATGTCGTGCTCGGCCGCCCCGTAGCGCTCCGCGCTGCGAGCCTCGCGCTCGATCTCGCCCGGCGGCAGGCCGAGCACCTTGCCGAGCTCGCGGATCGCGCCGCGCGCGCGGAACGTCGGGAAGGCCGCCACCAGCGCCGCGCGCTCACCGCCGAAGCGCTCGTGCACGCGCGGGATCAACACCGCGCGGATGTCGCGCGGGAAATCGAGGTCGATGTCCGGCAGGCCGCGCAGGTCCTCGTGCAGGAAGCGCCCGAGCGTCAGCCGGCTGGCGATCGGGTCGATGTGCGAGAGCCCGATCAGGTAGCAGACGAGCGAGGAGACCGACGAGCCCCGCCCGCGTCCCGGCGCGAGCAGGGCGCGCACCGAGTCCGGCCCGCGCACCTCGCGCGCGACCTCGCGCGAGAGCTCGAGCATCTCGTGGTGCAGCAGGAAGAAGCCGGCCAGCCCGAGCTTGCCGATCACGTTCAGCTCCTCTGTCAGGCGCGCCTGCGCCTCGGCGCGCGCCGCGTCCGGCTGGCCGTAGCGCTCGTGCAGGCGCGCCCCGCACAGCTCGGCCAACTTGCGCTCGGCGCCCGCATCCTCCGCCCCCGGATAGCGGTAGCCGAGGTCGTGGGTGAGGTCGAAGGTCAGCCGCTCGGCCAGCGCCAGCGTCTCGCGCACTGCCTCGGGGTGGTCGGCGAAACGAATCGCCATCGCCTGCGGCGTGGTCATCACGTGGCTGGCGTTGCCGCGGCGCAGCGGCTCGGAGGCGTCGAGCGTCGTGCGGTTGCGCAGCGCCACGAACGCGTCTTGCAGCTCGGCCCGGCAGCGTGCATGCGCGTGCACGTCGCCGCTGGCCACGCACG
>DATINR010000160.1:0-7577 GCA_035473995.1 Solirubrobacteraceae bacterium | reverse complement strand
CTTGACGAGCTTCGAGCCCATGTACATCAACACGTCCAGGCCGGCCAGCCGGTTGGCCAGGCGCTTGTAGCCCTCGTCGTCCTGGATCGAGAGCGTGAAGCTGCCGATCGTGCGCCCGCCCTGGCGCAGCGGCGCCGTCACAGGGGCGAGCACGTACGGGCCGCCGACATCCGAGAGCAGCCGCCCGCCGGCGCTCACGCGCAGGCGCACGATGTGCTGGTGCAGCAGCGCTTCGATCGCGTCGCGCGTGGCCTTCGGATCGCGCTTGGCGACCGCGCGCAGCAGCGGCGCGCTGGCCTGCACGCGGTGAATCTGCTTGCCCGTGCGCCGTCCCGCCTCGCCGTCGTAGATCAGGTGGGCGATGTGGCTGATCGTGTTCACGACCGTGTCCTCGTCGCTCGCGCCGCACAGCGGTGTCACCGATTCGATCGTGCGCAGCAGGTAGACCCGCAGCGGGGCGCCGTCGGGGTACGCCTTCGCCGCGTAGGAGGTGAACTGGTAGGCGACGCCGGCGTTGGTCAGCGTGCCCTGGGTCGGGAGCTGGCTCGCCGGCAGCGGGAACGAGCCCGCCACCGTGCGCGTGTCCTTGGGCGTGCGCGCCGAGCGGATCACCGTCGTCGCCTCCGCGATCCCGTTCGTCTCGGCGACGATGCCGCTCGCCGCCCACACGCTCGTCACGTAGTCGGCGATCGGCTTCTTGCCGGCTCCCAGCAGCGTGCCGCGCAGCGGCGCCAGCGCGGGGCCGCCGAGTTCGACGAGCACCTTGCCGCTGCGCACGATGCGCAGGTTGGTCAGGTGGCCCGTGGCGATCAACGCCTTCGCCGCCGCCCTTGCCGCGCCCGCGTCGCCCGCTTCGACCGCCGCGCGAAGCGCGGCCGAGCCCTCGATCATGTGCGCCGCGCTCGCCGTCCGTTCGCTGTCGATGCCCTCGCCGTAGACGCGCACGGCGACGTGGCCGAGCGCGCCGAGCACCGTCGCGCCGCACGATCCGGGCGTCGCCGTGTCGACGTCCGCGCTGGCCTCCTCGTCGCCGGCATGTCTCAGGCTCGCGCCGCACCCCGTCAAGGCGAGCGCCGCGGCGAGGCCGGCGAGCGCGACCAGCCCGAAGACGATCCTGGCCGTCCTCGAACGACTGCCGCTGTGGCGCACGTGCACGCGTGGAACCATCGAGGCAGATCCTAAGTCGTGGCTAACGGCGCGGTGAGATAGCTTTCAGCGATGCCCAGCGCGCTGATCACCGGGGCCTCGACCGGCATCGGCGAGGCGACCGCGCTGCGGCTCGCCGGGGCGGGGTGGGGCGTGCTCGCCGGCGTGCGCAGCGATGACGACGGCGCACGACTCGTCGCGAAGGACTCCTCCGGGCGGATCGAGCCGATCGCGCTCGACGTGACCAACTTCGAGCAGATCCGCCGGGCGGCTGCGCGCGTCAGCGAGCTCGGCGGCGCCGGCGAGGCCTCGCCCGGCCGGCTCGACGCGCTCGTCAACAACGCCGGCATCGGCTTTGGCGGGCCGCTCGAGCTGCTGCACCCCGATGACCTGCGCAAGCAGTTCGACGTCAACGTGCTCGGCCAGGTCGCCGTCACGCAGGCGCTGCTACCCGCGCTGCGCGCCGCGCAGGGGCGGATCGTCTTCATGTCCTCCGTCGGCGGTCGCGTGGCGATGGCCTTCACCGCTCCCTACGCCGCCTCCAAGCACGCGATCGAGGCGCTTGGCGACGCGCTGCGCGTCGAGCTGGCGAGCTCCCACGTGCAGGTCGCGCTCGTCGAGCCCGGCTCCGTCGCCACGCCGATCTGGGACAAGGCGCGCGAGACCGGCGATCAGGTGACCGTGCCGCCGCAGTTGCAGAAGGAGTACGGGAAGGTGCCCGCCGCGATGGACAAGGCGCTCGAGGACACCGCCAAGCGCGGCGTGCCCGCCGAGCAGGTCGCGCAGACGATCGAACGCGCGCTCACGGCGCGGCGGATGAAGTCGCGCTACGTCGTCGGGCGCGACGCGCGCGCGATGATCATCGCCAAGGGGCTGCTGCCCGATCACGTCTTCGATCGGGTTGCCAAACGGGTCCTCGGGGTCTAGCGGGCGCTCACGCGGACGGCGGCGGGTAGACGGCCAGCCACGCGAACAGGCTGATCGTGGCCGCGTGCGTCTGCAACATGCCGGGCCGCGCGTTCTGCGGCGCGATCGTCTCGCCGTTCCAGGAGAGCAGGTAGAGCCCTCCGCCGTTGCGCGCTCGCAGCTCGGCGTTGCGCGCGTTGTCGGCGGCCATCGCATACAGCGTGCGATCGTGGTGCAGCGCGTACAGCGCGAGCAGCCACTGCAGGTAGATCGCGTCGTATTGCGGCGAGAAGTCGAGCAGGTAGCCGAAGCGCTCGAGCGAGTTCCGCTTCTGTTCGTCCGATCGCCGGCAGTCGGCCGCCGTGGCGGTCAGTTCGCAGAGCACGGCCTGGGCGTAGATCAGCGGCCCCTCGGCATAGTCGATCGGCGTCGGGTTCAGGCTGCTGCCCCTGTACAGGCCGTCCGCTTCGCTGAAGCCGCTCGTGTTGCCCCACGCGAGGAAGCGGCGCGCCTGCCCGAGCGCGAAGCTCGACTTGGTCTGCTGGTAGAGCAGCGTCGCGAGCAGCGTGTCCGAGGCGAGCGCAGCGCCGGCCTTGTACGGGTGTGTCGTGTTCCACCAGAGGCCGCCCGCGCGCGCGTCCCAGCCTGCCGCTGCGATGTACTTCAGCGCGCGCGCCGCGTCGTTCAGCCAGCGCTTGGAGCCGGTCGCGCGGTAGGCGTTGACGAACGCGATGCCCCACCAGCCGTTGTCGTCGAACCACGTCTCGGTGCTCGCTGTGCGGTCGCCCGGATACGGCGAGTACCCGGGCAGCGGTCGCAGGCCTCGGTTGAGGTAGCGCTCGGCGCCCTTGGCGAAGCGTGTGACGGCGGCGCGGTTGGCCGGTGTCGGCTGCGCGATCGCGATCGCGTCGAGCGACTCGAACAGCGGCACGATGTCCCAGATCGTCGCCAGCGGATAGCGGTCGTGGTCGCCCAGGCGCGAGTCGTACCAGCCGAGGCGGTGGTCCGCCCAGCGGGCTCTTGCGCTCGCCACGCCCTGCTGTGCGAGCGCGAGGTAGTGCTGCTGGGCGGGTGAGAGCGTCGCCAGGGAGGTCGCCGGCGCAGCGGACGCCGTTCCGACGCCCAGCGCGCCACAGACGAGGGCGGCAAGGGCGAGCAGCGAGGCGAGCGCGGTGACGGCAGGGATCGGTGCGCGCTTTCGCATGGGAGCTGGAACACGCACGCCAGGAGATTGTCGCGTAGAGGGGCGATGCAGATGGAACAATGGACACGTGTCAGCTCGATGACGGGGAGTCCTTGCGGGCGTCTCTGCAGGCACACGGCTCGCCGTGGCCGGCGTGCGCTGCAATGTGCGCCTTGTCTGCGTCTGAGCAGCCGCTGCCGCGCTCCCGACCGCGGCAGCGGCTTGACGCGGCTCGCCGCCGGCTTCGAACAGACGTCTCGCTGCTCGACCTACGAGCGGGGTTGATGGTTGGCCAAGAGGTGCTGCAGTGTGTGGAAATGCAACGCAGTGCAGTCAAACGGAACTGCCTCGCCACTGACACCAAGCTCTCCAAGAATCATTTTGGTTGTGGCTTCTAGCGTCGCGATCGCAGCACCCATGTCAGAGGGTTGTGTTCCCCGTCGCTGTCTTCCAGCACTCAAATATCGCCGAAAATAGCTAAGTGCCTTTGAATCCGGCTTTGTATGCATTCCTAGCCACCCACACGCTAGTAACCCAGCAACACGCCCATCGCGCCCCGCCTCGACGTCGTTCAACAACGTAACGCCAAGTCCAGCGAGGCCAAGGCGCGCCTGCTTCGTCGTCAGGGGAGCTGGGTTAAGCTCATCCGACAGGCTAAAGGCCGCCAGCGCGAAATTTACGAGAGGCTTTCCCTGCCCGGCACAGACGGACCACTCATAGGTCGCACCCCGGATCGCCTTCACATAGTCGGGTAGATCGGTTTCGTGCACGGCCGAGGCTAGTAGCGACGCGCCACGGTCGGCCTGTTCCCCTTCGCGAAGGGTATGAGCCAAACTGATTCGTCCGGCGAGGGGCTGCGGGTTATCGGTGTTTATGGCCGCTTCGGCGGCGCACACGCCAATCGCCAATCGCCGCTCAAGCGGAAAGTCGTCGGCCGGCAGCATCTGCACGATCCTGGGGCCCATATTGACTACTTTTCCGTGCCAGCCGCTGTCTCCAAAGCGCATTGATCGGCCGGTGATCATCGTTTGCCGAACAATTGCTGCGTATGTCTCTCCTAGCTCCTGATTCTCGCCGCTCTGCTCGGCAAGAGCGAGGGCGGCCCTGGCTATGTCTACGTGTCGCGTCCTGATCATCGCCCCAGCGTTCACAGCGGCCGCCTCTTCCCCGAGCTGCTGCACCACCTCAGAGAGGATCTGTGGACGGGGCTCCCCTAGGACATCCGCCAGGACATTGCGATCAATGCCCTCCACCTCGATCGCATCACACGCAGCCACAAGGATGAACGCTCTGCGTAGCACCTCCCCGTTCGGAGTCCGTTGGGCAAGCCGGTTCATCACGTCTTGCACATGTGCCCGCAAATCCTCCGCCGAGAATCGTGTATGGAGCACGGCCCCGAAGAACGATCCCCGTCCGATGCCTTTCGGTCGGCTAGCGTCCATGAGGGCCTTGATGCGATTGCCCTCATCCTTGATAGACGAAAGCTCACGAAGCGCACCATCCCCGTGTCGCTGCCACGCCCGAACGATTGCTCGAGCATCGGGTCGGGTCAACTCCCGCATCGAGATCCGGCGCAGAGCGCTCCCCCATGCGCGGCCGTCACCTCCAGCCGCCTTCCAGTCCGTATCTCGGGCTGCAAGTAGGAAGTGAACGTCAGATCGGCCGGCACCCTCAAGCACTTGACGGACGTGCCAGAGGTCAGCGGCCAAGCCGTCGGCATCGTCGCCGACGAGGAGATATGAGCTCCCACCATGGGGAAGATCGAGGACAGCGCTCGGGTCTAGTGGCACGTCTGCATTTGGTCTCCACAAGACCTTCCAGTCGGTGTCCTGTACGAATCGGCTCGCGGATTGAAGGAGCGCCGTGGACTTTCCCTCCCCGCTTGGGCCGACAAACAAGGTAAAGGTGCATATGCCGGCCGAACTCCGTGACTTAATACTTGTGACTGCCTCGCCGACGGCGGCGCGGGGCGGAATATCGTCACGATCCAGCGTATGACTCCAGCTCGGACGAGCGCCGTCGTAAAACCGCTCGAGGTCGTCGGCTGAGCACTTGGATGCAAACTCCTGAAAGTTCGCGCGAGTCACGCGCTTCCAGCCGGCAAGTTTCCGCTCGAGGGGCGACAAATGCCGTCGAGTTTGGTTCGTGCGAGCCGGCGGTGGCCCGAGATCGACCGGCTCTGTAGCTTCGTCCTCTTGCAAGGCGCTTCTATGATCGGCGCCGATTTGCCAGCCGCCCCCGGGCACGGCCGTCGCTACACGCGGCCACACACGCACGGAACGCTGGGCCTCCTTGAAGGTCACCTCGCCGGCGAAGTAGCCATGCATCCGGGTATGCTCGTCGCCGCTCTCGCCCCACTCGGCGAGTCCGAACAGCGAGCGGCCGAGGACCGTCAGGCGAGGGAGAGAGCCGCGCCGTGATCCATACCAGAAGTCCTCGTTGTGTTCATGACCTTGAAGATGAATGCCCACCTTACCCGCGGCTAGTAGATCAGCGTCGAGCGTTTCATTGCCGCGCTTGTCGAGCCAGCTGCTGGGATGGTGCGTCAAGAGAATGGTCAGATCGTGGGTGCGTGCCCACGCCGGGAGCCCGTCGGGGAACACGGCAGAGACTTGGCGCAGGTCGATGGGCAGTCGCTCCTTGAGGTCGCCTTTGCGTAATTGCAGAAGCGCCGTGTTGACCGCGATAATCCCAATACGTAAGTCATTCGCGACAAGAGTGCCGCGATAGTCGCCCGGGAACAAGCCGCTCTCGTACTGCTCTAGTCCGTCAACTGGTTGAGTCGCGTACCAGCTGTGCCAGTTCTGAAACGCTGCCTTCACGACGATACGTAACTCGTTTGTCGCCGAGGACCAGAAGTCCTCTCGGAGGCCCGGATTATCCTCCCAGCGCTCAGCAGCCTGCACAGCGTTGGAGAACTCATCAGGGCGCTTGAGATCGTGATTTCCCGGAATCGCCAGGAAGCATGGCGTCGATCCCAGCTGTTGGAGCAGGGCCCGAATAGGCTCAAACGCGCGGTCAAATTCTTGGTACTCGTCAGCGTGGCCGCGCTGGACCAAGTCGCCGGTGAAAAACACGGCGTCGAACGGACCGGCCGACGAGTGGATGTGCTCCAAGTCCGTCAAGAGCGCGTCTTGTATCGACGGCCAAAGATATTGTCCGGCCTGTCCGACATGCATGTCGGTAAAGTGAAGCCAGGAGAAACTATTGGTCACGTGAGGGCTGACAGGAGCGAAGCCGGTTCCGGACTTTCGACTCCGCTATGTTATCGAGAGGCGCAGATGCTGGCTCGCTGCGGCACGTGCGGGCTATTTCGTGTCGTCATCCGGCCGAGCGCGTTTGATCGCCGCACATTCGCGGCCAGGCTGGGGTGAGCCTCTCCGCTGGCGCGCAAGCGGCTGAACGTGGGTCTGCCGGTGCAGTTGCGCCGGTCGCAGAAGACTCTTTGTTGGCCTTCCCAGGTAGTTTGGACCTGCATTTCACTCGCTTGGCGCAGGAAGAGCGATGCAGCTGGAACAATGGACGCGTGTGTCAGTTCGCATCCCGGGATCTCGACGGTGCACGGCGTGCCGTAGCCAGTGTGCGCCGCGATCTGAGCCGTGTCTGCCCCTGAGCGCCACGCAGGCGATGGGAACGTCCCCTCGCCTGGACGCGAACTGGGGCCCTGGCTGCTGGCGGGCGCGCTGGCGCTGCTCGGAATCGGTGTGCTGGCGGCGGCGCTGCTGCTAGGCGGTGGATCGGGATCGAGCGAGCGCGCGAGCACACCGCCGGCAGTGCCGCTGCCGGCGACGACTCCCGCGCCCGGCCCCGCGGCGTCGGCGAGCGTCCTCGCCAAGGTCGGCGCCACGTCCCACCACGCGGCGCGCCGTGGAAAGGGGACTCGTCGCGGGCACGCGCCGGCGCACGTCGTCGCGCGTCCGAGTGTCCGCCAGCAGCAGCTCGACGCGGCGCGCTTCGTCGATCAGACCCAGACGCACATCGCGGCGCGCTGGATGGAAGGCTTCTACCCGATCTACGCCGACGCGCAGCGCACGTTCGGCGTCAACTGGCTGCTGATCGCCTCTATCCATCGCCAGGAGTCGGCCTTCTCGACGGCGCCGGGGATCTACACGGGGTTGAACTTCGCCGGGTGTTGCGGCGGGCCGATGCAGTTCAACGTGACCAACGGGCCGGTGCCGACGTGGCGGTTGGTCCGGGACTCGTTCCGCTATGGCCGGCGCCCGTCGAGCTACGACCACCGCACGGCCAGGCACCCCTCGATCTACGACGACTTCGACTCGATCATGGCCGCCGCGCACCTGCTCTCAGCCGACGGCGCGAGCTACTCGCTCGACGCCGGCGC
>DATINR010000159.1:0-3645 GCA_035473995.1 Solirubrobacteraceae bacterium | reverse complement strand
CGTGACCGACGACGAGAAGGCAGCGAAGGCGCGCGACGCCGCTCTTCAGGGCGCGCTGACGCAGATCGAGCGCGAGTTTGGCAAGGGCACGGTCATGCGCATGGGCGACGAGGGCGCGCAGGTGCGCTGCGAGGCGATCCCTACGGGCGCGCTGTCGCTCGACCTGGCGCTCGGCATCGGCGGCGTCCCGCGCGGGCGCATCGTCGAGGTGTTCGGCCCGGAGTCCTCGGGCAAGACGACGATGATCTACCACGTGCTGGCGGAGGCGCAGAAACTGGGCGGCGTGTGCGCGTTCATCGACGCCGAGCACGCGATGGACCCGCTGTATGCGAAGGAGATCGGCGTCGACATCGACGAGCTGCTCGTCTCCCAGCCGGATTACGGCGAGCAGGCGCTGGAGATCGCGGACATGCTCGTGCGCTCGGGCGCGGTCGACGTGGTCGCGATCGACTCGGTCGCGGCGCTGACGCCGCGGGTGGAGCTCGAGGGGCAGATGGGCGACCAGACGGTCGGCGCGCAGGCGCGGATGATGTCCCAGGCGATGCGCAAGCTGGCGGGCAACCTGAACCGCACGCAGACGCTGTGCATCCTGACCAACCAGATCCGCGAAAAGGTGGGCGTGATGTTCGGCTCGCCGGAGACGCAGCCGGGCGGTAGGGCGCTGAAGTTCTACGCCTCCCAGCGCCTGGACATCCGCCGCATCGAGACGCTCAAGGACGGCACGGAGGCGGTCGGCAACCGCGTGCGCGTGAAGGTCGTCAAGAACAAGGTCGCGGCTCCCTTCCGCCAGGCGGAGTTCGACATCGAGTACGGCAAGGGCATCTCGACGTCGGGCTGCCTGATCGACCTCGGCCTGGAGCACAACATCGTGTCCAAGTCGGGCTCGTTCTTCTCCTACGGCAAGGACCGCCTCGGCCAAGGCCGCGGCAACGCAAAGGCCCATCTGAACGAAAACCCGGCGGTGGCGAAGGAGATCGAAGAGAAGATCTACGCGGCAATCGGCATGAGCAAGGACCTCGTCACGCCGATCGACCGGGACAAGGACGTGCCGGCGCCGATCGCGAGCGAACCGACGGTGGCAGCGGTCGCAGCGGCGTAGGGGCGGCCTGGACATCAGGCCAGCCAGCATCAGCGGCCTGTTTCATCCCAAGCGCCACGTAGCTTCGTCGCGTGGCGCAATTTCCGTCCCTGAAGGCGAAGCGACTTCTGTGGATCCTGACATCGAGTCCGTTGAACTACACGATCGCTCGTCAGTCGGGATCGCATCGCCGGCTGCGCGCGGACGGACGCCCGGCTATTACATGGGCGTATCACGACCGAAGAACACTCTCGCCAGGTGAGGTGCGACGAGTGCTTGTGCATCGCGTCGGGCTTGCCGAAGACGAGGCGCTACGTCTACTCTGAGGGGCAGAGCATCCATGGAAACCATCCGCATCCTTCATCACCATACGCCCGGATACGGGTGGAGTTTTGACTCGCCGGACGTCCCGGGACTCATCGGCGGAACCGAGAGCTACGACGCGGCCAACGCCGAGGAAGCGGCGAGGTTCGCTCTGACGTGCGCGGCAGACGAGCGCGGCGAGGCGGCTCCGACGGACCTGAGCTTCGAGCACTACGTGCCTGTCGGCGTCGCCGTTACGGCGTAGCAAACTGCTCCGGAAGACAAGTCACGGCGGGTACGCTCTACACATGAAGCGCTACCACGTGACGACCTTCGGCTGCCAGATGAACGAGCACGACTCGGAGCGGATGAAGGGCATGCTCGAGTCGCTGGGCTACAGCGAGGCCTCAGAGCGCGTAGAGGCGGATCTGATCCTGTTCAACACGTGCTCGATCCGCGAGGCGGCGGACAGCCGCTTCATCGCCCATCTGGGCGAGGCGAAACGCCTCAAGCGCGAACAGCCGGAGCGGATCGTGGGCGTGGGCGGCTGCTGGGCGCAGTCGGTCAAGGAGGAGGTGTTCGAGCGCTTCCCGTTCGTCGACGTGGCGTTCGGCCCGGGGCAGGTGCACAAGCTGGCGGAGTTCCTCACGAGCGACTCGCTGACGGCGCAGGGCTACTTCGAGTTCGAGGGCTTCACGGGCCACCTGCCGGCGCATCGCGCAAGGCCGTTCCAGGGTTGGATGCAGATCAGCGTGGGCTGCAACTGCGCGTGCTCGTACTGCATCGTCCCCTCGACGCGCGGGCGCGAGGTCAGCCGCCCGCTGGCAGAGCTCGTGGCGGAGGCGCAGGCGATGGCGGGTGACGGCGTGCGCGAGGTGACGCTGCTCGGTCAGAACGTGAACTCCTACGGGCGCGACCTGCACGATCGCCCGACGTTCGCTGGGCTCTTGGCGGAGATCGACGCAGTGGAGGGGATCGAGCGCATCCGCTACACGAGCCCGCACCCGAAGGACATGCGCGAGGACGTGATCCGCGCGCACGCGGAGCTCGAGAGCGTGTGCGAGCACATCCACCTGCCGCTGCAGTCGGGCTCGTCGCGGATCCTCAAGGCGATGCGCCGCACGTATGACCGCCGCCGCTACATGGATCGCGTGGCGATGATCCGCGAGCACGTGCCGGACGTGGCGCTGAGCACGGACGTCATCGTCGGCTTCCCGGGCGAGACCGAGGAGGACTTCACACAGACGCTGGAAGTGGCCGAGGAGGTCGCCTACGACGCGGCGTTCACGTTCGTGTTCTCACCGCGCCGGGGCACGCAGGCAGCGAGCATCGAGGACGGGCTCGTGCCGCACCCGGTCAAGGTGGAGCGGATGGAGCGGCTGCTGGAGGTGGTCCAGCGCCGCGCGCGCGAGCGTGCGCAGCGCTTCGTGGGGCGCACGCTTGAGGTGCTCGTGGAAGGCACGTCGCGCACCGACCCGGATCGCCTGCGCGGGCGCACGAGCCACAACAAAGTCGTCAACTTCCCGGGCCTGGCCTCGCCGGGCGAGCTGACGCAGGTGCGGATCGACTCGGCGAGCAGCCAGACGCTGGCGGGCGAGGAGCTGCTCTTGGCCCGTGTCGGCGCCTAGGGGCTAGGCAAAGGCGGGAACGCCGCGCAGCGGCGCCGAAAGCGGCTCTGACAGGCAGACCTGGTCGCGCCCGTTGCCCTTGGCTCGGTAGAGGGCGGCGTCGGCCATCTTGAAGACCTTGCCGTAGTCGAAAGGCTCGCCGTTGCGCGACGCGCCGACGCCGAAGCTCATCGTCACGCCGATGCCGCCGGCGACGCTGCTCTGTGCGATGCCTGAGCGAAGCTGCTCGGCGAGCTGGGCGGACTGCGCGAGGTCGGAGCCGGGCAGCAGGATCAGGAACTCCTCGCCGCCGAGGCGGTAGGCGAGGTCGAAGGCGCGCAGCTGCTTGCGCATCTGGTAGGCGACGTCCTTCAGCACGACGTCGCCGACCGTGTGCCCGCGCGTGTCGTTGATGTCCTTGAAGTGGTCGAGGTCGCCGATGATGATCCCGACGGACTCTCCCGTCAACACGGACTGCTGGCTGAGCTCGATCACGCGGGTGCTGAGCGCCTTGCGGTTGAGCATGCCCGTGAGCTGGTCGATCACGGCGTCGCTGCGGTGCTGGATGTCCGAGCGCATCAGCGGGGTGGAGAGGACGGCGATGCACAGCAGCAGCGCGACGGGGGCGATCACGAGCACGGGGTTGTCGATCACTTC
>DATINR010000158.1:0-3938 GCA_035473995.1 Solirubrobacteraceae bacterium | reverse complement strand
TGCCCGAGCAGCTGCGCGCCCGCGGCCACGAGCCCGTGCTGCACGGCGCCTACGTCTCCGACGAGCCGCCCGATTGGGCCTGGGCCTCCGAGCGCGCCGCTCGGGACGTGACCGACGGGGTTGCCGAGCAGGCCATCGTGGCCTGTTGGACCGGCACCGGTGCCTCGATCGCCGCCAACAAGATCCCGGGGATCCGCGCCGCCCTGTGCGCCGACGCGCCCACCGCGGCGGGCGCGCGCCGCTGGAACGATGCCAACGTGCTCGCGCTCAGCCTGCGCAGCACCTCACAAGCCGAGCTGCTCGAGATCCTCGACGCGTGGTTCGCCGGCGCGCCGAGCGAGCAGGCCGAGGACCGCGCGAACGTCGCCCACCTGGGCGAGATCGAGCGAGAGGCGTGAGCCTGAGCCGTTACCGGGCCTCGGTGAAGCGCACGATCCCCTCGGCCTCGGTTTCGACCACGCTTCCGTCCTCGAGCAGCAGGTCGGCGTGGCCGAGCACCTCCGAGAGCGTGAGAAAGGCCTGCGTGACGGCCACGTTGCCCCACAGCTCCTGAGCGATCTCGTGCGCCGTGCGCGGCTCCGTGGCGATCAGCCGGCGGATCTTCTCGGCGCGGCGGCGATGCATGCGGAAGCGTTCGTCGATCAGCGCCGCGTGGTCGACGATCGGGTCTCCGTGACCGGGCAGCACGAGCGAAAGCTCCATCTCGCGCGTCTGTTCCAGCGAGGCCATGTACGTGAGCAGGGCCTGCGGTCGCTGCGAGCCCACGTCCGGCTCGGCGCCGAGCGGGCGCGCGAGCAGCGGGTTGGAGGAGATGTGGGCGATCAGGTGATCGGCGGCGAGCAGGATCGAGCTGGAACGATCGAGGAAGACCGTGTCCGACGGGCTGTGTCCAGGGCGGTGCAGCACTTCGAGCGTGCGGTCGCGCAGGCGCAGCTCGCTCTCGGGCGCGAGCGGTTGGGTCACCTGCACCGAGGATCCCCAGCCGCGGAAGCTGGCCGAGACGGCCCGCAGCGCGGTGACGACGTCGGCGGGGATGCCATGGCGCAGCATCAGGTTCTGCGCGAAGGCGTCGTCGAGGTCCGTCTCGCGCCCGAAGCTCGCGAGGAACGGCGCGAGCCGATCGAGCGCGGCGACTTCGGCGCCCGAGCGCCGCGCGAGGATCGAGGCCAGGCCGAAGTGGTCGATGTGCTGATGGCTGACGACCAGTAGCTCGATGTCCTCGACCTTGTGGCCGAGGTCCGCGAGCGAGCGTTCGAGCTCGTCGAGCGCCTTGGCCGAGTTGGGCCCGGAATCGATCAGCGTCAGCGGCGAGTCCTCGATCAGGTAGGCGTTGACACGACCGACCTGGAACGGCGTGGGGATCGCCAGCCGATGGATCCCCGCCTCCGCCGCCTGCGCGAGGCGCTCGCGCGCCTGTAGCTCGCGCTGCTCGTCCTCCTCGCTCACGACGCGGCCATCGTTCACGAACGGATCAACGCAAGGACTTCGTCCCGCCGCCTGGCCATGGCCTCGGCGGAGACGAGCGACTCCAGGCACAGGCGCAAGAGCGGCTCGGTGTTCGACGGACGCACGTTGAAATGCCAGTCCTCGTAGTCGACCGAGATCCCATCGAGACGTTTCTGCTCGGCGTCGGAGTAGCGCTCGGCGAGCTCCTCGATCTTCGCCAGCGGGTCGGCCACCTCGGAGTTGACCTCGCCCGATATGAAGTAGCGCTCGTGGAAGGGGGCGAGCAGCTGCGACATCGACTTGCCCTCGCTGCACAGCAGCTCGAGCACGAGCAGCGCCGGGATCGTGCCCGAGTCGGCGCAGTAGAAGTCGCGAAAGTAGTAGTGGCCCGAGACCTCGCCGCCGAACAGCGAGCCCTCCTTGCGCATGCGCGTCTTGAAGAAGGCGTGCCCGACGCGGTTGATGAACGGCGTGCCGCCGGCCGCGGTGACCGTGTCGGGCACCGCGCGCGAGGCGCGCACGTCGTACAGGATCGCCTCGCCCGGGCTCTTGCGCAAGAGCGACTCCGCCAGCAGCGCCGTGAGGAAGTCGCCGTCGACGAAGGCGCCGGTCTCGTCGATGAAGAAGCAGCGGTCGGCGTCGCCGTCCCAGGCGATGCCGAGGTCGGCGCCCGTCTCGCGCACGCGTTCGATGATCAGCTTGCGGTTCTCGGGCAGGAGCGGGTTGGGCTCGTGGTCGGGGAAGTTGCCGTCGGGCGTCCAGTAGGTCTCGATCAGCTCGAGCTCGAGGCTCTCCAGCAAAGGCCCGACCATCGGTCCGGCCATCCCGTTGCCGCCGTCGACGACGACCTTTAGCGGACGCGGCGCCGAGGTGATGACTTCCGGGTCGATGAAGCGCAGCGCAGCCGTCTGGAACTCGCCGTAGAGGTCGACCTCCTCGAGCGTGCCGCGCGCGACATCGCCGGTGGGCGCTTCGCCGGTGCCGGCCGAGTCGGCTTCGACGAGCCTGCGCACGTCCTGGATCCCCGAGTCGCCGGACAGCGCGATCGCGCCCTCGCGCACGAGCTTCGCGCCGGTGTAGGCCTTCGGGTTGTGCGAGGCCGTGCACATCAGCCCGCCGTCGAGCTCGCGCGAGCCGACGAGGAAGTAGAGCATCTCGCTGCCGACCTGACCGGCGTCGATCACGCCCGCGCCGGTGCCGAGCATGCCCTCGCGGTAGCGCGCGGAGAGCTCAGGCGCGGTCAGGCGCATGTCGCGCCCCAGTCCGATGCGCAGCTCGCCGACCGGCTTGCCGGCCAGACCAGAGAGCACGCGGGCGAAGGCGCGCCCGATGCGCTCGGCGATGTCGCCGTCGATCTGCTCGCCGTAGAGGCCGCGGATGTCGTAGGCCTTGAAGATCTCCGAAGAGAGGTTGACGCTCATCGCCGCCCATCCTATGGGGCCACGGGGAGACGACGCGGGGCCGCTCGCTCCTAGAATGAAAGACATGTCAGGACACTCCAAGTGGGCGAGCATCAAGCACAAGAAGGCGATCGTCGACTCCAGGCGCGGCAAGCAGTTCTCCAAGCTGACGCGCGCGATCATGGTCGCCGCGCGCGACGGCGGCGGCGATCCGGTGGGCAATCCGTCGCTCGAGCTGGCGATCCGCAAGGCCAAGGAAGCGTCGATGCCGAAGGACAACATCGACCGCGCGATCGCCAAGGGAACGGGGGAGGGCGGCGAGGCCGACGCGATCGAGGCGGTGCTCTACGAGGGCTACGGCCCGGGCGGCGTGGCGCTGCTCGTCGAGGCGATGACCGAGAACCGCAACCGCACCGGCGCCGACGTGCGCCACGCCTTCACGAAGAACGGCGGCAGCCTCGGCGAGCCGGGCTCGGTCGCCTACCTGTTCGACAAGAAGGGCACGATCGTGATCGACGCGGAGCGCTACTCCGAAGACGATCTGATGGCGGCCGTCGAGGCGGGCGCCGAGGACATCACCGCCGAGGACGACGTGTTCGAGGTGATCTCGGAGCCCGCGGACTTCACGGGCGTGCGCAAGGCGCTCGAAGACGCCGGCGTGGAGATGGAGAGCGTCGAGATGGCCTACCGGCCGACGAGCGTAGTGCCGATCGAGGAGGGTCAGCTCGGCACCTTGATGCGGCTGATCGAAGCGCTCGAAGACAACGACGACGTCGACGCGGTGCACGCCAACTTCGACGTGCCGGCGGAGGTCCTGGAGCGCGTGGCGGGCTAAGGCACGCGCTCTTCGCGCCGGGCGCGGTACAGCGGCACGGGGCCGCGGATGCCCTTCAGCCGGCGCTCGCCGGCGAACGACCAGCGATACGGACCGTCGGCGCTCTCGCGCAGCTCGCGCTCGACGAGCAGGCTGCTCGGCCTTGCAACGGCCGTGATCCGGCTCGCCAGGTTGACCGGGCGCCCGAACCAGTCGCCCGCGCGGGGCAGCGCCTGGCCGAGCGCCGCGCCGGCGCGCAGCTGCGGGAAGTCCTCGCC
>DATINR010000157.1:0-15850 GCA_035473995.1 Solirubrobacteraceae bacterium | reverse complement strand
GAGCAACCGACGACCCTTCAGACTGAGCCCAGCGTTAGCGTGCAGCTTCATCCGGTGTCCTCCTTGGTTCTGGGGGCTTCGACACCACCCAGCCTCCAAGGAGGCCCGGATGAACAACGTGCTCAGGAACTACAGCTAGCCTGCGGCGTCTCGCGCGAGCGCGGCGATGCGCGCGACGACCTGCTCGACGTCCATTCCTGTCGTGTCCAGCGTGAGGGCACCGGGCGCGGCCTGCAGCGGGCTGTGGCTGCGCGTGGAGTCGCGCTCGTCGCGCAGCGACTGCTCGGCCAGCACCGTGTCCGGATCGGCCCCCAGCTCGGCCGCCCGGCGCCGCGCGCGCTCCTCGGCGCTTGCCGTGAGGTACACCTTCAGCTCCGCGTCGGGCGCCACCACGGTCCCGATGTCACGACCCTCGGCGACCCAGTCCCCGGCGTCGATCAACGCCCGCTGCTGGGCGACGAGCGCCTCGCGCACGCCGGGATCGGCGGCCACCCGCGAGGCCGCCTCCGACACGTCAGCCGCGCGAATCCGCTCGCTCACGTCGCGGCCGTCGAGCACCGTGCGAGGGATCCCGCCCTGCTCGCGCAGCTCGATCCGTGCCCCGCGGGCCAGCTCCGCCGGCTCGCGCCGGGGCTGCTGCAGCGAGAGCAGCGCGATACAGCGATACATCGCGCCGCTGTCCAGATAGGTGAAGCCGAGCTCACGCGCGACGGCGCGCGCCACGGTCGACTTACCCGCGCCTGCCGGCCCGTCGATCGCTACGAGCAAAGCCCCGTCAGATCCTCTACGAAGCCCGGATAGGACACGTCAGCGGCCTCCATGCCGAGCACCTCGACACCCTCCTTCGAGGCCAGGCCCGCGACCGCGCCCATCATCGCCATGCGATGGTCGCCCTTGGCGTCGATCGTGCCGCCGCGCAGCCCGCCGCTTCCTTGCACGACGAAGCCGTCCTCGGTCGCCTCGATCTCCCCGCCGAGCCCGCGCAGCCCCTCGACCACGCCCGCGATCCGGTCGGACTCCTTCAAGCGCAGCTCCTGGGCTCCCCGCACGACCGTCTCACCCTCGGCGAAGCAGCCGAGCAGCGCCACCAGCGGCAGCTCGTCGATCGCCAGCGGCACCTCCTCGGGCTCGACGACCGTGCCCTCGAGCGCCCCGTGCGCCACGTCCAGGTCGCTGACCGGCTCCCCGCCGATCAACTCCCCCGTCTCGTCCTCGAGATCGCCGAGCACGATGCCCTGCATGCGCCGCACGATCCGCATGAAGCCCGTCCGCGTCCAGTTCACGCCGACGTCGCCGATCAACAGGCGCGACTGCGGCACGAGCACGCCCGCCGTGATCAGGAAGGCCGCCGAGCTGGGGTCACCCGGCACGCGCACGCGGTCGAGCAGCAGCTCGTCGGCGTTGACGACCGTGACGTGACGCCCGTTGCGGTGCACGCCCACGCCCGCGCGCAGGAGCATCCGCTCGGTGTGGTCGCGGCTGCGCGCAGGCTCGGAGACGGTCGTCGCCCCGTCCGCCGCGAGCGCCGCCAGCAGCACACACGACTTGACCTGAGCGCTCGCCACGGGCATGTCGTAGGAGATCGCACGCAGGTGCGTGCCGCGCACGACCAGCGGGGGAAAGCGATCGCTGCGAGCGGTGAGGTCGGCGCCCATCAGGCGCAGCGGCTCGGCCACGCGGTCGACCGGACGTCGGCGGATCGACTCGTCGCCGTCGAGCATGAACGTGCGCCCCTCCTGTGCCGCCAGCCAGCCCGGCAGCAGTCGCAGCAGCGTGCCGGCGTTGCCGACGTCGATCGGACCGTCCGGTTCGCGCGCCTCGCGCAGGCCGGTGCCGCGGATCACGACCTCCTGCTCGCGCAGCTCGACGAGCGCGCCGAGCGCGCGCACGGCCTCGAGCGTCGAGTCCGTGTCGGCCGCGTGCAGATAGTGCTCGACCCGTACCGGCTCGGAGGACATCGCGCCGAGCAGCGCCGCGCGGTGGGAGATCGACTTGTCCGGCGGGGCCTGCAGCTCGCCGCTGAGCCCGCGCGTCGGCTCGAAGCGCATGTTCATGCGAGCGCCACCGCGAAACCGAGCCCGGCGATCAGCTCGCGCGCGCGCGCCGTGTCGCGCTCGCCGGCGATCCACAGCGCGACCACGCCCTGGCTGTTGTCCTCCGACGGCGAGAGCGCCATGTCGAGGATGTTCACACCCGCGCCGCCGAGCGCGAGCGCGATCTCCGCGATCACGCCGGGGCGGTTGGGCACCGACGCGCGCAGCTCGTTCACGGCGTCCTCGCCGCCGGTCGCGCCGAGCAGCCTCGCGTGCTCCACGCGCGCCGACTCGTTCCATTCCGTGATCGCGTCGGCGTCACCGGCGGCGAGCTCTGCACGCACCCCGGCCATGCGCTCGGCGAACTCGTCGATCGCCGCGATCAATGCGTCGCGGTTGGACATGAAGATGTCCGTCCAGAGCGCGCTGTTGGCCCCCGCCACGCGTGTCGCGTCGCGAAAGCTCGGGCCGACCGCGGGCAGGCGTCCCGGCGAGACCCGCTCGAGCGTTCCGGCCGCCTGCGCGACGAGCAGGTTGGCGAGCACGTGCGGCAGATGCGACACGGCCGCCAGCAGCCGATCGTGCGTCTCCGCGTCGATCGCCGCCGGACGCGCCCCGATGCTCGTCAGCAGGCGGTGCAGGCGCTCGTATAAGACGCCCGCTGTGCTCCCGCTAGCCGGCGTCAGGTACCACACGGCACCGTCGAACAGGTCCTCGCGCGCCTGCTCCACGCCCGCCGTCTCGGCGCCCGCCAGCGGATGCCCCCCGATCAGGCGCTCATCCGACCCGACCTCCGAGAGCAGGCGCTTGGTCGAGCCGACGTCGGTGACGACCGCGTCCGCCCGGGCGCTCTGCAGCGCCAGGCGCACGGTCTCGGCCAGCGCGCCGACGGGCGCAGCGACGAACACGACATCGGCATCCTCGACGGCGCCCGCGAGATCGCTCGCCATGCGGTCGACCGCGCCGAGCTCGAGTGCCCGCTCGCGCACGCGCTCGTCGGGGTCATAGCCGCACACGTGCGCGCCCGCGCGCCGCCGGGTGGCCAGGCCGATGGAGCCGCCGATCAGCCCGACCCCCAGTACAGCGACGTTCAAGGAACAGGCACCAAGCCCATCAGACGGCGCTGAGCGCCCTGCCCGCGAGCTCCGCCGCCTGCTCGACCGCCGTCGCGTATGCCGCGAAGTCCTCGGCGCGCAGAGCCTGCGGCCCGTCGCAGATCGCCGCCTCCGGATGCGGATGCACCTCGACGATGATCCCGTCGGCGCCGACCGCCGCCGCCGCCAGCGACAGCGGCGTGACCAGGTCGCGCCGCCCCGCCGCATGACTCGGGTCGATGATCACCGGCAGGTGCGTGAGCTCCTTGAGCACCGGCACGGCCATCAGGTCGAGCGTGAAGCGGTACGCCGTCTCGAACGTGCGGATCCCGCGCTCGCACAGCATCACGTTGGGGTTGCCTTCCTTGAGGATGTACTCGGCCGCCATCAGCAGCTCGTCGAGCGTCGCCGAGAGCCCGCGCTTGAGCAGCGCCGGGCGCCCCGAGCGCCCGATCTCGGTCAGCAGCGGGTAGTTCTGCATGTTGCGCGCACCGATCTGCACGACGTCGGCGACCTCGAGCACGTCGTCGATGTCGCGCATGTCCATCAGCTCGGTCACGACCGGCAACCCTGTCTCCTTCTTGGCCTCGGCGAGCAGTCGCAGCCCCTCCTGCCCGAGCCCCTGGAAGGCGTAGGGGGAGGTGCGCGGCTTGTACGCGCCGCCGCGCAGGAACGAAGCGCCCCCGTCGCTGACCACGCGCGCCGTCTCCAGCAACTGCTCGCGCGACTCGACCGTGCACGGGCCGGCCATCAATGCGAAGTTGCCGCCACCGACCTTGCGCCCGTCGATCTCGAGCACGGTTCGCTCGCCGTGCTTGATCTCGGCGGAGGCCAGCTTGTAGGGCTTGAGGATCGGCATCACACGGTCGACTCCTGGCTCGCCCTCGAGCCCGAGGCTCTCGATGCTCGCGTCCTGCTCGACGTCTCCGATGGCGCCGATCACGGTCACCCGCGCGCCCTTGATCGGATGCGCCAGCGCCCCTGCCCGCTCGACTTTCTCGACGACCGACTCGATCTCCCGCTCGGTCGCGGACTCCTTCATCACGATCATCATCGTTTCATCCTTTCAATGCGCCAAATCTTAGGTGGTCGCCACTGGCCCCGCCAGGGCTCTGGATCGTGAGCGCCGCGGCCTGTGAGGGACGCGGAGAGGGCGTTTGCCGCCCTGCGGAAAGGCGCTCGATCCCCACGGGGATCCGGTGCGACCGCTTGGCCCGCTCACGTACGGGCCCGGGTCGAAGCGCCTAGCTAAATCGCCAGGTGCGAAGCGAATACGACCATGCGGTGCGCGGCGCAGCGGCGGCGCGGACGCGAGACGAGCCGGAGATTTCGAGGCTGAGCTTCTGCATGGTCGATCTCGCAGGTTGTAGCACCTTCACAGAACCTCGGCAAGCGCTTGCAGAAAGCGTTCGTTCTCGACCGGCGTCCCGTAGGTGACGCGCAGCGCACCGTCGCCGCCGAGCGCCGTGCCGGCGCGCACGAGGATGCCCCGATCCGCAAGTCCTTTGATGACCTCCTGCTCGTCGCGTCCCTCGCCGAGGTGAAACCAGCAGAAGTTGGCCTGCGACTCGGCCGGGTCGAGTCCCAGCGCGCGCAGGCGCTCATCGACCGAGGTGCGCTCGGCGACGTTGCGCGCGACGCGCTCGATCACGGCGTCCTGGTGGGAGAGAGCCTCGACCGCGGCGGCCTGCGCGAGCGCATTGCAGAAGAACGGCTGGCGCACCTGGTCGAGCGCGCGCGGCAGCGCGTCCGAGCCGCACAGCGCGAAGCCGACACGCAGGCCGCAGAGCCCGTGCACCTTGGAGAACGTGCGCAGCAACATCAGGTTGGGGTGGCGCTCGAGCAGCTCGATCGACGCGTCCGGGTCGTCGAGCAGGTTGAACTCGCAATAGGCCTCGTCGACGATCGCGCACACGTGCGGCGGGACTTCGTCGAGGAAGGCGGCGATCTGCGCCAGCGGCAGCGCCGTGCTCGTCGGGTTGTTCGGATTGCACACGATCACGATCCGCGTGGCGACCGTGATCTCGCGCAGCATCGCCGGCAGGTCGTGGCGCTCGGCCTCGTCGAGTGGGACCGTCACGGCGCGCGCGCCGGAGGCCGCGCTGAGGTGCGGATAGACAGAGAACGACGGCCACGCGTAGATCAGCTCGGCGCCGGGCTCGAGCAGCGCGTCGCCCGCGGCCAGCAGGATGTCGCACGAGCCGTTGCCGATCGCGATGCGCGACTGCGGCACCTCGTAGCGCTCGCTCAAGCGCCGGCGCAGCAGCGAGTTCGAGGGGTCCGGATAGCGGTTGAGCGAGCCGAGCGTGCGCTCGATCGCCTCGCGCACCTCCGCCAGCGGCGGATAGGGCGACTCGTTGCTGGCCAGGCGCACGAGCTCCAGGTCCTCGCCGTAGCCGCCCGCTGCCGGGTAGGACGGCAGCCGCGCGATGCGCTCTGAGAACTCGAGTGCCACGTGCCTATTGTGCCGCGGGGAAGCGAACGACGCCGGCTACTGAGCCGCGGCGAGGTCTTCGCGCAGCGCGCTGGCCTCGCGCAGGTAGACGTGCTGGGGGACGTGGGTCTCGGGGGCGTTGTAGTGGATCATCACGCGGATCACGCGCGGCAGCGAACCCGCCACGTCGATCTCACGTGCGCACAGCAGCGGCACCCCCTCGAAGCCGATCGTCCGCGCCGCGGCCGCCGGAAAGGCGGCGTCGAGGTCGTTCGTAGCCGTGAACAGGCAGCTGACGACGTTCTCCGGCCCGAGGCCGTTGCGCTCCATCAGCGCCCGCATCAGCTCGGTGGTCGCATCGAGGATCGCCTGCTCCTCGTTGCGCTCGACGCTGATCGCGCCGCGTAAGGCAAACAGTCTCATCGCGCGACGATTCTGTCAGAGCGCCTCTCAGAGAGCGCGCAGCAGATCGAGCTCGGACGCGTCGAGCCGCCTGTACTCGCCGGCGCCGAGGCGATCGAGCCGTAGCGGACCGAAGCGCACGCGGCGCAACTCGATCACCTCGCGCCCGACAGCCGCGCACATGCGCCGCACCTGTCGATTGCGGCCCTCGTGGATCGTCAGCTCGAGCTCGTGCGCGCCCAGGCGGCGAGCCTCGGCAGGGGCCGTGCGCCCGTCCTCCAGCTCGACTCCCTCGCGCAGCCGCCGCAGCGCCGCCTCGTCGATCGGCTTGCCGGCGAGCTTCGCGCGGTAGCTCTTGGGCACCTCGAAGCGAGGGTGCGTGAGCCGGTTGGCGAGCTCGCCGTCGTTGGTCAGCAGGATCAGCCCGCTGCTGTCGGCGTCCAGGCGCCCGACCGGATAGAGGCGCAAGCCCTCGGCCGGGAGCAGTCCGACGACGGTCGGGCGCCCGTGCGTGTCCCTTGCGGTCGAGACCACCCCGACGGGCTTGTGCACGACGTACGTGACGCGCGGCTCGGGCCCCTCGATCGGCTGCCCGTCCACGAGGATGCGGCTGCCCTCGCCGACGTCACGTGCCGGATCGCTGACCGTCTCGCCGTCGACGCTGACGCGCCCTTGCGTGATCAGCGACTCGGCCGCGCGACGCGAGGCCACGCCGGCGTGGGCGAGGTGCTTGGCCAAGCGCATCAGCGCGGCACCGGCTCGCTGCTCGGCGTTGCTCGCCCGGCAACTGACGGTGTCCGGGATCGGGATACCGGGAACCGAGTCATCTGCTGCAACCATTACCAGTCATGGACCTCGCCCTGCTGGAGAAGACGCTCGCCGAGCACGACGAGCCGCGCTTTCGCGCGCGGCAGGTGTGGGCCTGGGCGGCGCGCGGGGCGCAGGGCTATGAGGAGATGACCGACCTGCCCGCCGGGCTGCGCGACGCGCTCGCCCGCGAGCTGCCGTTCTCGAGCCTGACCTTGCAGCAGGAGGCCCGCGCGGGCGACGGCACGGTCAAGGCGCTGTTCGCGACGGCCGACGGGCGGGCGCTCGAGGCCGTGCTGATGCGCTACCGCGACGGCCGTCGCTCGATCTGCCTCTCCTCGCAGTCCGGCTGCCCGCTGACGTGCACGTTCTGCGCCACCGGCCAGATGAAATTCGCGCGCAACCTGACGGCGTCGGAGATCGTCGACCAGGCGCTTCACTTCCACCGCATGCAACGAGACGGCGAGCGGCTGAGCAACTGCGTGTTCATGGGCATGGGCGAGCCGATGCTGAACCTCGACAACGTGCTCGCCGCGTGCGAGCGCCTGCCCGACCTAGGCATCGGCCACCGCCACACGGCGATCTCCACGGTCGGCTGGATCCCCGGGATCGAGGCGCTCGCCGAGCAGGACATGCCGCTGCGCCTCGCGCTCTCGCTGCACGCCGCCGACGAAGCGCTGCGCTCGGAGCTGATGCCCGTCAACGAGCGCTACCCGCTGAGCGATGTGATCGAGGCATGCCGCGACTTCTACGCCCGCAAGCGCCGCCGCGTGTTCGTCGAGTACGTGATGCTCAAGGGCGTCAACGACCACTACGAGCAGGCGCTCGCGCTCGCGCGGCTGCTCACGAGCGAGGGTCCGACCGGCTCTCGCGGCGCCAGCGCGCCGACCGACTCTGCCGGCAATTCGATCTTCAAGGTCAACCTGATCCCCTATAACCCCACCGGCTCGCCCTTCGAGGGCTCCACGCGCGCCTCGATCGGCGCCTTCCGCGACGCGCTGCAGGCCAACGGCGTTCCCGCCACGATCCGCCTCACCCGCGGTCAGGACATCGACGCAGCCTGCGGGCAGCTGGCCGCCAAGACCGGCTAGCTTGCGCGCGCCTCGCCGGCCTTCAACAGCCGCTCGCGCAGCTCGGCCTGCTCCTCCGGCGTCGGGTCCCAGCGCGCGACGTCGGGCAGGTCCTCCAGCGTGCGCAGGCCGAAGAGCTTGAGGAACTGCGTCGTGGTGCGGTAGACGACGGCGCCGAACTGCGAGTGCCCTGACTCCTCGATCATCCCGCGATCGAGCAGCGTGGCGACGGCCGAGTCGGCGCTGACGCCGCGGATTCGCGCGATCTCGGGCCGAGAGACGGGCTGCAGGTAGGCGACGATCGCCAGCGTCTCGGCCTGCGCCGGCGTCAGTGTGGAGACGCGCGGGCGGCTGAACAGGCGCCGGGCGGCGTCCTCGGAGGCGGGATCGGTGGCGAACGTCCAGCCGCCGCCGAGCTCGCGCAGCGTGATGCCCGAGCGCCCCGGCGCGTGGTGCTCGGCCAGCAGCGCCAGCGCCGCGCTCACGGCGCCCTCCCCCGCCTGTGTCGCCTCGGCCAGCTCGGCCGCGCTCAGCGGCTCGCTCGAGAGGAACAGCAGCGACTCGATCGTGCGCAGGAGCTCGGGCAGCTGCTCGGACGGCTCGCTCATGCCGTTCACCCTGCCAGGCCGGCGACCGATCCGCCCGCCACCGCGACCGGCGCGCCGGTCGCGTGCGCGGATGGCGCGTGCACTGCGATCTCGCCGAAGCTCTCGTCCTGCTCCCAATCTGCCTCGCCCCGTTTGTACAGCTCGAGCAGGGCGAACAGCGTGACGGCGACCGTCATGCGGTCGGCGCCGCGCACGGCCTCCTCGAAGCTGAACGCGCCACGGCGCAAGAGGCCGCGCAGCAGCGCGAGGCGCTCGGACACGGCCACGCGCGGGACCGACACGTGGCGCATGCTGATCTCCGGCGGCATCGTCAGCAGGCGGCCGAGCGCCTCGCCGAGGACTTCCGGGTCCTGTGAGCCGTCGGCCGGCTGGAGCACGGTGCTGCGCAGGTGCGCCGGCAACGGCGCCTCGCGGAAGCGCACGCCGTGCTGGGCGGCGAGCAGGCCGCTGAGATGAGCCGCGGCCGAGCGGTAGCGGCGCGCGTCGAGCATCCGCGCGAGCAGCTCCTCGGCGGCCGCCTCGGGCTCGATGTCGAGCTCCTCTTCCTCCTCGCCCAGCAGCATCAGGCGCGACTTCAGCTCCAGCAGCGCCGCGATCAGCACGATGAATTCGGTCGCCGTCTCGAGGTCGAGCTCACCGCGCGCTTCGAGATGGTCGAGGTAGGCGAGCACGACCTCGGCGAGCTGCAGCTCGAGCAGGTCGACCTCTTCGCGCAGGACCAGCGTGAGCAGCAGGTCGAAGGGGCCCGTGAAGACCTCCAGGTCCAGCTCGAGCGAGGCGAGGCTCATGCGCTCACCGTACTGTCCGCGCCCGACGGGGAGCGCCGACGCCCATCAGCTCGCGCACGTCGGCCAGCGTCTCGGCCGCCATCGCCTGAGCCTGCGCGGCGCCGGCGCCGAGGATCGCCTCGAGCGCGTCCTCGTCGGCGCGCAGCTCCACGTAGCGCTCGCGCACGGGCGTCAGGTACTCGACGACGGCCGCTGCCACGGCGCTCTTGAATTCGCCGTAGCGGGCCTCGGCGAACTCGCCTTCGACCGCCGCCTGGTCGACGCCGCGCACGGCGGCGAGGATTTCGATCAGGTTGGCGATGCCGGGCTTCTCCGGTGAGCGGCGAACCTCGGAGCCGGAATCCGTCACGGCGCTCTTGAACTTCTTCTCGATCGCCTTGGGCTCGTCGAGCACGTACACCCTGCCCTGCTCGGAGCCGGCCGTGGTCGACATCTTTCGCGTCGGGTCCTGCAGGTCCATGATCCGCGCGCCGACCTCCGGGATGCGGTGCTCGGGCACGACGAGCGCTTCCTGATCGCCCGCAAAGCGCGAGTTGAAGCGCCGCGCGACGTCGCGCATCAACTCGAGGTGCTCGCGCTGGTCCTCGCCGACCGGCACCTCGTGTGCGCGGTAGGCGAGCACGTCGGCCGCCTGCAGCACCGGGTACAGCAACAGGCCAGAGGAGACGAGCTCGCGTTGTGCGACAGACTTGTCGCGGAACTGGTGCATGCGCTGCAGGCGCCCCAGCTCGGTGACGCCCGTGAGCAGCCACGTCAATTCGGTGTGCTGCGGCACGTCGGACTGGCGAAACAACGTGCAGCGCGCCGGGTCGAGACCCGCGGCGAGCAGGATCGCGGTCGTGTCGTAGGTGCGCTCGCGCAGCTCGGCCGGCTCGTAGGCGACCGTGATCGCATGCAGGTCGACAATGCAGTAGAGCGCCTCGCCGCGGTCCTGGCCGGAGACGTACTGGGCGATCGCGCCGATGTAGTTGCCCAGGTGCTTGCGTCCCGTCGGCTGGATGCCCGAGAAGATCCGCATCGGCGCTACTGGTCCAGCGCCTGGCGGATCACGGGCGTCTTCGCGGCGGCCACCTCGTCGAGCCTGCGCACGGGCGTCGTGTAGGGCGCGCCGAGCGCGATCTCCGGCTCGGACGCCGCCTCGGCGAGGATCTGCGCGATCGCCTCGGCGAATGCGTCGAGCGTCTCCTTGGTCTCCGTCTCGGTCGGCTCGACCATCAGCGCCTCCTCGACGAGCAGCGGGAAGTAGACCGTCGGCGGATGAAAGCCGTAGTCGAGCAGCCGCTTGGCGAGATCGAGCGTCTTGATCTTCAGCTGGCGCTTCATCGGGCCGCCGGAGAGCACGAACTCGTGCATGCACAGCTCGCCGTAGGCGAGCGGCAGGTACTCGGCAACCCCTTTCTCGCGCAGGCGGGCGAGCAGGTAGTTGGCGTTGAGCACGGCGACCTCGGAGGCGTCCTTCAGCCCGTCGGCGCCGAGCGAGCAGATGTAGGCATAGGAGCGCACGAAGCAGCCGTAGTTGCCGTGGAAGCCGCGCAGGCGCCCGATCGACTTCGAGCCGGCCCCGCCCGGTCCGTTGCCCTCGTAGTCGAGCCGGAACGACGGCCCGGCGCCTTCCGGCGAGGAGCCGTTGGCGGCGCGCTCGCCGTCGCGCACGACGAGCGGCAGCGGCAAGAACGGCGCGATCCGCTCGGACACGGCGATCGGGCCGGAGCCCGGACCGCCGCCACCGTGCGGCTGGGTGAACGACTTGTGCAGGTTGAAGTGCACGATGTCGAAGCCCATGTCGCCGGGGCGCGAGAGCCCCATCACGGCGTTCAGGTTGGCGCCGTCGTAGTACACGGTCGCGCCCACGCCGTGCACGATCTGCGCGATCTGCTCGATGTTGGGGTCGAACAGCCCGAGCGTGTTGGGGTTGGTCAGCATCAGGCAGGCGACGTCGTCGTCGGCCTTCGCGCGCAGGTCGTCGATGTCGACGCCGCCGTCGTCGTTGGTGGCGACCTTGACGACCTCGAAGCCCGCCATCGTCACGGTGGCCGGGTTCGTGCCGTGTGCGGTGTCGGGCGTGAGCACCTTGTGGCGCGTCTCGCCGCGCGACTCGTGGTAGGCGCGTGTCAGCAGCACCCCGGCGAGCTCACCATGCGAGCCGGCCGACGGCTGCAGCGAGACGTGGGGCAGGCCGGAGATCTCGCCGAGCGCCTGCTGCAGGTTGAACATCAGCTCGAGCGCGCCCTGCGCGCCCCCGGGGTCCTGCAGCGGGTGCAGGCGGGCGTGGCCCGGCAGCGCGGCGACGCGCTCGTGCAAACGCGGGTTGTGCTTCATCGTGCACGAGCCGAGCGGGTAGAAGCCCGAGTCCAGGTCGAAGTTGCGCTTGGAGATACCGACGTAGTGGCGCACGATCTCGGGCTCTGAGACCTCGGGCAGGCGCGCCGGCTCGGAGCGGCGAAGGTGCGCCGGCAGCACCTCCTCGGCGTCGGGCGCGGGCACGTCGAGTGCCGGGCAGACAAATGCACGCCGTCCCGGGGCGCCCTTCTGGAAGATCGTCGTCGCACGCTGGCGCTGCAGCGGGCTCTCGCCCGGCCCGCCGACGGCGACGTCCAGCCCGTGGTGCGGGTGGTGCCCGTCGATGCCCGGATCGGAGTGCAGGTGGTTCTCGTCGATCGTGCTCACACGCCCACAGGCCTTCCCTGCTGCTCGCGCTCGGAGCCCGGCTCGCCGGCGATTCGCTCGCGCCCACCGCCGCTGCCGCGCTCGGCGACGACGGCCGCGCCGAGCACCTCGGCGAGCCGGTCGATGTCCTCGCGCGAGCGGCGCTCGGTGATCGCCACGAGCAGCACGCCGGCATCCTCGGGCCCACCACTCAGAGCCTGCGCGTCGACGCCCGGATTGACGCCGGCCTGCACGCAGCGCCTTCGCACCGCGTCCACATCGGCGTCGAGGCGCAATGCGAACTCCCGCACGACGGGCTGCTCGTGCAGCGGCTGCACGCCGTCGAGCGCGGATAGCGTCCGGCGCGCGTAGTGCGTGCGCGCGAGCAGCAGCTCGCCGAGCTCGACCAGGCCGCGCCGGCCGAGCCAGGAGAGGTAGACGACGCCGGCGAGCGCGTTGAGCGCCTGCGCCGTGCAGATGTTGGACGTCGCTTTCTCGCGGCGGATGTGCTGCTCGCGCGTCTGCAGCGTGAGCACGAAGCCGCGCCGGCCGTCGACGTCGACCGTCTCGCCGGCGATCCGCCCGGGCATCTTGCGCAGGTACTCCTCGCGCGCGGCGAAGAAGCCGAACGAGGGGCCGCCGAAGTCGAGGCGGTTGCCGAGCGGCTGCCCCTCGCCGACGCACACGTCCACGCCGCACTCGCCCGGCGGGCGCAGGATGCCGAGCGCGATCGGGTCTGCCTGGCAGATCACGACGGGATCGCCTGCGCCCTTGGCGGCCTCGCTCAGCGCCGCCGCATCCTCGACGGCGCCGTAGAAGTTGGGCTGGGCGAAGATCGCCGCGCTTGCCTGCGCTCCAGAGGGTGTGTCCTCACCGATCGCGGCCGCCCACGCCTCGGTGTCGGTCACGCCGTCGCGAAGGGGCACCTCGACGACGTCCATGCCGTAGCCGTGGGCGAGCGTGCGCAGCGTCTGCGTCGTGTGCGGGTGCAGGCCGGCGCTGACGACGAAGCGACTGCGGCCGTTGTGCAGCTTGGCCATGTAGCCGGCCGCGGCCACGGCCGAGGGACCCTCGTACACCGACGCGTTGGAAACGGGCAGGCCGGTCAGCTCGGAGATCGCCGTCTGGTACTCGAACATCACCTGCAGACCGCCCTGGGAGATCTCCGGCTGGTAGGGCGTGTAGGGCGTGAGGAACTCCGAGCGCTCCATCAGCATGTCGACGATCGCCGGCACGTAGTGGTCATACATGCCGGCGCCGAGGAAGCTCAGCTCGTCCTCGGCGCTCGTGTTGCGCGCGGCGAGCTCGGCGAGGTGCGCGTAGACCTCCTGCTCGGTCTTGCCCTGCGGCAGGTCGAGCTCGCGGCCGAGGCGCACGGCCTCGGGGATCTGGCGCTCGAATATCTCCTGCACCGAGGCGACGCCGATCGCGGCGAGCATCGCCTCGAGGTCGGCTTGCGTGATGGCTGTGTAGCGGCTCAAGTGACTGAGCTCAGCCTAGCCACCGAGCGTGGCGGCATAGGCGCTCGCGTCCATCAGCGCCTCGCGCTCGCCGGGGTCGGCCAGGCGAACCTTGATCAGCCAGCCGGCGCCGTAGGGATCCTCGTTGATCGCCTGCGGACCGTCGGAGAGGGCGTCGTTGACCTCGACGATCTCGCCGGAGAGCGGGGCGATCACGTCGGAGACCGCCTTGACGGACTCGACCTCGGCGTACGGCTCGTCCTTCTTCACGGCCGTGCCGACTGAGGGCAGGTCGAAGAAGACGACCTCGCCGAGCGAGTCCTGCGCGTACCAGGTGATGCCGAGCGTCGCGGTGCCGTCGTCCTCGATCCGTGCCCAGTCGTGCTCGGCGTGGTAGAGCAGGTCCTCGGGGTAGCTTGCCTCGGCCATTTACGAGCCCTTTCGGTAGAGCGGCTTCTGCTTGACGACGGCGCGGCGCATCTTGCCACGAACGTCTATTTGCAGCGGGCTGCCGACCTCGGCATGCTCGGCCGGCACGTAGGCCATGCCGATGCCGACGCCGAGGCTCGGCGACATCGTGCCGCTCGTGACCTCACCGCCGCCGAGGATCGGGTTGCCCTGCCGCGCGATCCCGGGTCCGTCGATCTCGAAGGCGACGAGCTTCTCGGCCGCCCCGGCCTCGCGCACGGCGCGCACGGCCTCGGCGCCGATGAAGTCCGTGTCCTCCTTGCAGCACCAGCCGAGCCCGGCTTCGATCGGGCCGCGCTCGGGCATCAGGTCGTTGCCGTAGAGGTGAAAGCAGACCTCCAGGCGCAGCGTGTCGCGCGCGGCCAGCCCGGCCGGTGCGGCGCCGCGACGGCCGAGCTCATCCCACAGCGCGGCCGCGTGCTCGGGCGCGCAGAGGATCTCGACGCCGTCCTCGCCGGTGTAGCCGGTGCCGCACACGAGCACATCCCTGCCCGCCAGGCGCCGGTTGGCGGCGATCATCCGCGCGGGCAGCGGCGCGTCGGAGACCGCCTGCACGATTCCCCGAGCAAGCGGCCCCTGAACGGCGAGCATCGCGTAGTCGTCGATCCTGTCGACCACCTCGGCTTCGGGGAAGTCGGCGGCGTGAGCGAGGAACCACTCGAGGTCGCGCCCGTGGTTGGCCGCGTTTGTGACCGTCAGGTAGCGGTCCGTGTTGAGGCGATACGTGAACAGGTCGTCGAGCACGCCGCCGTCCTCGCGGCACAGCACGCTGTACTGCGCGTGGCCGCCGTTGATGTCGACGGCGATCTTGGCGACGTCGTTGGAGAGCAGCCGCTGCAGCAGCGCCAGCGCCTGCGGGCCGGCCACTTCGATCTCACCCATGTGCGAGACGTCGAAGATCCCGCAGCGCTCGCGCACAGCAAGGTGCTCGGCGCCGACCCCCTCGTACTGCACCGGCATCTCCCAGCCCGCGAACTCGACCATCTTCGCCCCCGCCGCCACGTGGGCGTCGTAGAGGGCGGTACGGCGCAGGGTCGCGGGCACGGCCCGCAGGCTAGCGGGCTTCAGCGAGGCCCGGCCGGCGGGGGAACGCCGAGTTGCCCGCAGATCCGACGTGCGAGGCGGAAGTGGATCTCGCGATGTCGCGGCACGACCGACCGCCCACCTGATGGGCCGATCCAGCGCGTGTGACTACCACCCTCATGGAAAGCTCTGCACCCGCAGGAGCGGAGATGCTGCTCGAGGTCGCGTCGCTTCAAGCGGCGATCGTCAGATGCAGCGCCTCGCGCTCACGTCGATCGTCTGCAGACCAAGGCTCCGGGGAGAGCATCAAGCGCAACGCGTCGATCACGTTTGCGCGAGCCTCCTCACGGGTGCGTCCCTGGCTCATGGCACCGGGGACCTCAGGGATCGAGGCCAGGATCCAACCTTCCTCCTCCGGCTCGTAGACGATCGTCAAGTCGAGCTGCTCAGGCACGAGGGACACGATACCTCCTGATCCGACGCCGATCGCCGGACGGGACAGCTTTTTCGAGACTCATTTCAGGCAGGCGCATGCGCCTGCCTGGGACGGCCGCATACGGCCGTCCTCGAGGACGTACATGTACGTCCTCGCCAGCCGCACATGTGCGGCTGGAACCGCGACAGTGGCCTTATCGCTCGTACTTCTCTTCGCCGCGGTGAATCGATGGAAGCCTGGACGCCTCGGGGGGCGCAGGCGGCTCGAAGCTCCCTTCGGGGGAGTGCTCGACACAAAGGATCAGATAACCGCGTCGCCCCGCATGAGGCGAGTCGGGGTCGTAGACCATGGTTCCCTCGTTGGCCTTGACCGGTGCATCGCAGACGCTGCACTGCCCATCGAAATCGTTCAGCTTTGCCATCCAGTTCCGAAGGTTAGACTGGCCGGTCTCCGAGTGCTCCCGACACCTGGGGGCTCGATAGCTCTTTGAGGTTTGGACGGGTTCCCCGGCCGGGGAACCCGTCCGTGCCTCGGCTCAGGCTGCCTCCTTCACCGCCAAGTGAAGAGAGAGGTTGAGCCTG
>DATINR010000156.1:0-2739 GCA_035473995.1 Solirubrobacteraceae bacterium | reverse complement strand
GCCGCCGAAGCCCTTCATCGCAGCCGTCATCCCGCTCGGGTTCTCGAGGATCTGCGAGAAGCGCACGACGGTCACCGTGTCCTGCGTGGAGACCTCGCGGCCGTAGATCTGTTCGAGGAAGTTGATCAGCTCGTCGTGGCGGCGAAACTCGGGGTTGTCGTGCTTGATGTCCCGCGGCGAGAGATCGGCCAGCTTCATCACCTCGACCTGGTCGATCACGGCCTCGAAGATCCGCTCGCGCGGGGAGTGCTGGTAGCCGATCGTGACCAGCACGAGCTGGTTCTTGCGGTACTTGCCCGACTTGTCGCCGAGCCGGATCGTCGCCGTCTTGCGCCCGCGCTTGAGCTCGTCGGCGAAGATCGTCGAGTAGAAGTTGAGCACCTGCACGGAGCGCAGGCTACCGTTCTTTGCGCTCGGCCTCCAAGTACTGGGCGGCCTTTGCCACCATTTCACGCTCCGCCGTGTGGCTGAGCTCGCGCTGGGCGTCGGCCAGCGCGATCCACCAGGCCTTCTCGACCTCGTCGTCGTGGTCGGCCGTATCGCCTTCGACGTACCTGAACAGGTAGAACGACACCGACTTGGGGATCGTCTGCCCGTCGCGCCGGTACCAGTAGCGCGTCTCGCCGAGCTCGGTCACCGGCTCGGCCACGATGCCCGTCTCCTCGCGCACCTCGCGCGTGGCGGCCTGCAGCGCGTTCTCGCCCGGATCGATGTGCCCCTTCGGCAGCGCGACGACCTTCGATCCGTCCGAGGCGCGGCGGGTCGGCACGATCACGACGACCTCCTCCCCGCGCACCACCACGCCCCCGGCCGAGCGCTCGCGCGCGGCCGTCCTGCCCCCGCCCCGCTTGCCCGATCCGCCCTTGCCCGAACCAGCCTTCTCGGAGTCCGCTTTGCCGGAGCCCGCTCGGCCGCCCTTGCGGCGCCTGCCGCGTGGCTTCTTAGAAGACATATTGCTTGAGCGCCTCCGGGTCGTGCACTGTCAGGCGCCCCCTGCCCTGGGAGATCACGCCGGCCCGCTCGAGCACGGCGAGAAAGCGGCTGGCCGACTCGCGCGAGGAGCCTGCCAGCTGCGCGAGGTCCGCCTGGGTCGCCGTGACGAGCACGTCGGCGTGCTCGCCGTCGCCGAGCTCCTGCTCGACCAGCTGCGAGAGCACGACGGCCACCCGGCTCTGCACGGTCGAGAAGGACTGCCGCTGCAGGCGCTCGTTGGTCTCGCGCAGTCGTCTGCCGAGCGCGATCGCAAGGCGCGCCGAGATCTCTGCGTGTTCGGACATCAGCCGGCGCATGTCGGGTCCGAGCACGGCGACGACGGCCGTCGGCTCGATCGCTTCGACCGTCGCCGAGCGCCGCTCGTCCTCGAACAGCGCGAGCTCGCCGAAGATGTCGCCCGGGCCGAACGTCGCCAGCGTCAGCGTGCGGCCGTCGCGGTGGGTGCGGATCGCCCGCGCCCTGCCGTCGCGCACGACGTAGCAGGTGTCGCTGGCGTCGCCCTCGCGGAACACGACCTCGCCGGCCTCGAACTCGCGCGGCACGGCGAACTGCGCGATCCGCTCGAGGTCATCCCCGACCAGAGTCGAGAACACCGGAACGTTTCCGAGAAGCTCCACGACCTCCTCTGATCGCATCCCAGCCATCCGGCAGGCATATCACACGCCGCGCGCACGGCGGCGCGGGCCGCGCGCGAAGCTGTCCATCAGTCATAAATGGTCCGCAACTGCGGGCCGCGCAGGGGTATCTTCAGTACATGGAGTGGGCACCCGGGAGCGGATGGGGAAGCCGGCGCGCGATGCTCGCGCTGTCGCTCTCCTGCGCGCTGATGCTGACAGCGATCTCGGCGATGCCGGTGTCGCCGGCCGAAGCGGTCAACCGCAACAAGCGCGCCAGGCGAGCCGTCGACACGAGCGCGCTGCTGCGCTCGCGCCTCTTGTGGTCGACGATCGACGTCTGCAACGCCCCGGATCAGCCGAACACGGTCGGCATCCGCGGCTCGATGCCCGGAGACCACCAGGCGCACGACAAGATGTACATGCGCTTTCGCCTGCAGTACATGAACGCGGCGACGAAGACGTGGACCGACCTGAGCAAGGCATCGGCCGGCTACGCGGCGGTCGGCTCGGGCGCGGCCGCGCGCCAGGCCGGTCGCAGCTTCCAGCTCAACCCGGTGGCCGGCCAGCCGGCGTTCACGCTGCGCGGCGTCGTCAACTTCCAGTGGCGCCACGGCTCGACCGTGCTCGCCCAGGTGTCGCGCGCCACGAGCGCCGGCCGCGACAGCCTCGCCGGCTCGGACCCGGCCGGCTTCTCCGCCGCCAGCTGCCTGATCGGCTAGAGGGCGTAAGACGGTCGATGACCAAGCCTCGCCAGGACGCAGGGAGCGTGGCGTGCCTGGCACGCGAGCGACTGAGGGCGCCGCGAGGCGCCGGTCAGCGGCCGTCTTCAGAAGAGTCGGGGGTCGTTCGTGATTATCCCGTCGACGCCGAGCTCGGTCAGCCTGGCGATGCGCGCGCTGTCGTCGACGGTCCACACGTAGAGCTCGCCGCCGCCCTCGTGCACTGCGCGCACGAGCGCGCGCGTGACCACGCGCCAGTGGGCCATGAGCGCGTCGTAGCGACCCTCGCGCAGGCCCGCCCGCGCGCGGGCAGGGAGCATCGCGCGGTAGCCCGTGAGGATCGCCAGCGCCGGGATCGCCGTGAGCATGTCTGTCGTGTAGTCGCGGCGTACGCGCGGCACCGACAGGCC
>DATINR010000155.1:0-8102 GCA_035473995.1 Solirubrobacteraceae bacterium | reverse complement strand
AAGCGCCACCTCGCCCGCGCGGTCTGGCAAGCTCTCCGCAGCGCCGAGGGCAGAGACCCGGGCGTCTGCGCATCGCACTTGACCTATTCACCCAATTTGCGTCCAGTCGCAGCGCTGGACTTGACATAGGAGCAACTCGTGATCGACCGCGACGAGGTACTGCACGTGGCGCGCCTGGCGCGCCTGGCGCTGAGCGAGGACGAGCTGGAGCCGATCGCGCAGGAGCTCTCGGCCGTGCTCGACCACATCGCCAAGATCGGCGAGCTCGAGCTTGACGACGTGCCGCCGACATCGCACGTCGTCGAGCTGACCGGTGCGCTGCGGCCCGACGAGCCGCGTCCGTCGTTGCCGCGCGAGGTCGCGCTCGAGCAGGCTCCGGCCGTCGATCAGAATGGGTTCCTCGTCCCGAGCCCGCAGGCATGAGCAGCGCCGGAGCGCGCCACAGCCGATGAGCGACGATCTGCCGAAGCTCTCGGCCACGCAGGCGGCTGCTGCAATCGAGCGAGGGGAGCTCGGCGCCGATGAGCTGTTCGCCTTCTACCGCAAGCGCGCGCAGGCGGACGCGAGCGCGAACGGCGACGGGCTCAACCGCTTCACGTGGGTCGCCGAGGACGCATCGACCACACCGCTGCAGTCGGGCCCGGGATGGTCGGACTCGGCGGGCACCCCCGGGGCTGGGTCGCTGGCCGGCGTTCCGCTCGCCGTCAAGGACCTGTTCTGTACGAAGGGCGTGCCTAGTCAGTCGGGCTCGCGCATCCTCGAGGGCTACCGCCCGCCCTACACGGCAAGCGCCGTACAGGCGCCGACGGGCGTCGGCGCGACACTGCTCGCGAAGACCAACCAGGACGAGTTCGCGATGGGCTCCTCGACCGAGAACTCGGCCTCCGGGCCGACGCTCAACCGGTGGGACCGCTCCCGCGTGCCGGGTGGCTCCTCCGGCGGCAGCGCCGCCGCCGTTGCCGCCGGGCTCGCACCGTGGGCGATCGGCACCGACACGGGCGGCTCGATCCGCCAGCCCGCCGCGCTGTGCGGGATCGTCGGGCTCAAGCCTACATACGGCGCCGTCTCGCGCTTCGGCATGATCGCGTTCGCCTCCTCGCTCGACCAGGCCGGTCCGCTGACGCGCGACGTGACCGACGCGGCGCTGATGCTGAGACACATGGTCGGGCGCGACCGCTGCGATGCGACCTCGCTCGACTACCCGCACGAGATCGAGCTGCCGCGCGCAGAGCGCCTCGCCGGCCTGCGCCTCGGCGTGCCGGTCGAGCTGCGCGCGCCCGATCCCGACGCGGCCGGCGGCGAGGCTGAAGCGGGAGCGGAGATCGAGCCGGGCGTGCGCGAGTCCTTCGAGCGAGCGCTGCAGGCGCTCGGCTTCGAGGAGGGAGCGGCGCGTGTCTGAGCCGGAGAATCCGGCGGGCGGCGCAGGCAGCGGCGGAACCGACGCCGTGGCAGGCGGCGGTCCGGGCACGAACGGCGCCGGGCCGCGCTTGGAGCCCGTGATCGGCCTGGAGATCCACGTCCAGCTGGCGACCAAGACGAAGATGTTCTGCAGCTGCGGGCTGTCGTTCGGGGAGCCGCCCAACACGCGCACGTGCCCCGTCTGCCTCGGCCTGCCCGGCAGCCTGCCCGTGGCCAATGCCCAGGCGATTCACTTCGGCCTGATGATCGGCATGGCGCTCGGCTCCGAGCTCGCGCCGCGTTCTATTTTTCATCGTAAGAATTATTTTTATCCTGATTTGCCGAAGGGCTATCAAATTTCACAATATGATGAGCCGCTGTGCCTCGGCGGCCGGCTCGGCGAGGTTCGGATTCACCGCGTTCACCTCGAGGAGGACGCGGCCAAGCTGACGCACGTGGGGGAGAGCGGGCGGATTCACGGTTCCGATGCGAGCGTCGTCGACTTCAATCGTGGTGGCACGCCGCTGGCTGAGATCGTCACCGAGCCCGACATTCGTACTGCCGAGCAGGCGAGTGAGTGGCTGAAGCTCTTGCGCACGACGTTGCGCGCGCTTGGTGTGAGCGATGTGAACATGGAGGAGGGGTCGCTGCGCTGCGACGCCAACATCTCACTGCGCCCGACCGGCACCGACGAGCTGGGAGTGAAGACGGAGCTGAAGAACATGAACTCCTTCCGCTTCATCGAACGCGGGATCAAGGCCGAGGTCGAGCGCCAGCGCGCGATCATCGAAGGCGGCGGTCAGGTCGTGCAGGAGACGCTTCACTTCGACCCGCACTCGGGTGCGATCTCCTCGCTTCGCTCGAAGGAGGAGGCACACGACTACCGCTATTTCCCCGAGCCCGATCTATTGCCGGTGGCAATCGACGAGGGGATGCTCGAGGCGGCCCGCCTCGACATGAGCGAGCTGCCGGCGGCGCGCGCAGAGCGTTTCGAGCAAGAGCTCGGGCTGACTGCCGAGAGTGCACAGCTGCTGGCCTTCCGCAGTGAGCTCGGCGACTACTTCGAGCAGGCGCTCGCTGCGAAGGCCGATCCGCCGCCGCCCGCACAAACTCTCGCCAACTGGGTTGGCGGCGATCTCGTCTCACGCCTCGGCGAGGGCGAGGACCCGGCCGATTCGAAGGTCGAGCCGGGCGCGCTCGCGGCGCTCGTCGGGCTCGTCAGCGAGAAGAAGATCAGCGTCGGCGCCGGGCGCCAGGTGCTCGACAAGCTCGTCGCCGACGGCGGCAGTGACCCCGCGGCGATCGTCGAGGCCGAGGGGCTCGCCGCGATTGGTGGCGGCGATGAGTTGGCTGAGATCGTGGCGGCTGCGCTGGGCGCCAATGCGGATGCCGCCGAGCGTGTGCGCTCAGGCAACGCCAAGGCGATCGGGCCGATCATCGGCGCTGTGATGCGCGAGACGAAGGGGCGCGCCGATGGGGGCGAGGTCACGCGGCTCGTGCACGAGCAGTTGGGGATCTGATTGCCCTAGTCGGTCTAGATAAATCCATGTGATTCACCACGTTGCGGTTGCGCAAATCACCGGAATTCGCCTATTGTTCGCACACGAGCAGGTGCCGTCTTCGTCTTTCGGGGGTGAGGTCTTGATCGGCTGTGCCCGGCGTGTCGCTGATCACTCTGACGGCGAGTTCTGGCTGGAGATCGGTCGCAGGACGGCTGCCGCCTACGCTTCGCACGAGGAGTGGCTGTTCCGTCGCGTCGAAACGATCGAGCTCATCGACGTCAGTCTGGTGAAACGCAGCATCAGCGTTGACTTCGAGATGCCGCGCGGCCTGCCCAAGCTGCGTGGTCGGGCGGCGCCGGAAACGAAGCTCGTCCCGATCTCGGTCTACTACAAGTGGCCGCCGCTGATGGACTTCAGCTTCGTGGGTCCCGAGGGCCATCCGACATCGCTGTACAAGCGCGCCACGAACAAGAAGCTCGACTTCGGCCTGCTGCTGGGTATGGCCGAAAAAGCGCTGTCGGGTCGGGCGGATGACGAGCGACTCGCGCCTCAGCTGATCCGCGAACTCGAGGAGGTCGTGGAGCAGCGAAGGCCCTCCAAGGATCTGGTCGCGAACGCGACCAACCAGCTGAGGGCCGAATTGAAGAGCAAACTGGCCGATGCGCTGCGGCGCGAACGACTGGAGGGTCACGACGCGCTGATCACGCAGATAGCTGCGACTGTGGATCTCGCGGGACGGCTCTCCGATAGCTCGATCCTTTGGGTCGCGGCGACGGGCAGGCGCGGTACCGACCGGATCGTGAAGTTCAGCTACAGCGATCTCCACCGCGCGCCGTCCGATCTGCCGCACGGAGCAGTGCGGGACGACGCGACGCCCGAGGGCTCGAAGCTCAAGCACTGGCGGAGGCAGCTCGAAATCGCGTGCTCCTGGCGCGCGCGGATCCTTCATGTCCCGCTCCCGCACGCGGGACGATATGTGCGCTTTCACGTTGACGTGCGAACCCAGGGTGGTGTGGAGTTGGCCGGAGTCGAGGTGAAGGCCCTTTCCCCAGCTGCGCCCACGATCACCGATCCGACGGCGGCCGAGCAGATGACCGTCGTGTCAGTTCAGGACCTGGCGCGAAAGTATCCGGAGGAGCTTGATGTTCCCGACGAGTGGATCGGCCCGGAAAGCAGCCGCTATTACCTCGCTTACGACAAGCAGACGACGCTGACCTTGACGAGCAGCTCGCCGCCTAAAGAGACAGATGTCCGTCGCAAGGCCGGCTACGACGAGAACGCCTCGACCAGACTGGTCAAGGATCGAGCTCACGTGTACCTGGGCGCGGAGAGCACGCCATCGCATCGCGTCTGGCTGCAGTTGAAGCTGGCCGTCCCGCGAAGCGGATTCATCAAAGGGTGCATGCTGACGGCCTTCGTAGTGGCGCTGCTGATGACTGCGGCGTATGTCCGGCTCTCATCCGCGGCAGAGCATCTGGACGCGACCGTGGTGCTGCTCTCGATCGTGCCCGTGGTCCTCGGCTATGTACTCGTCAGACCGGGAGAGCAGGCACTCGAGCGGGACCACATCACAGGAGTTCGCACGATCGCGATGCTCGCGGGCGCCATGCCGATCGTCGGCGCGCTGGCGCTGGTGCTCACTCATGTGCATCGCAAGGGCATGCCGACCCCACCGCCGGACCTTAGCTTGGTGAAACCGATCTGGCTGGGTCTCACGATTGCCGCCTGGCTCGCTGCCCTGGCCCTGACTTGCAGTTGGCGCAAGGCACCGGCTTCCCGGATGCCCAGGCAACGCCGGGACGCTCTGCCGATTTTCCGTAGACGTCGAGCGCGCAAGGGCAGGCTGCGCCGGGGTGTTGCGTAAGGACGCGTCCTGAACAGCCGCACGCCGGTGCAACCAAAATTTTGGACTCCCGGCCAATGGCATCCGGCGGCTGCTCGGCCAAGATGACCCGCGATGCAACCCACATCCCTCAACACAACGTCAGCTTCTCCTCGGCGGTTCATCCTGCTGCCGGAGGAGTCGGTGGATGGACACGGTCAGCGACCGCGGATCCGTCGCTATCGCCTCACGAGCGTCGGTCGGCGCCCCGGCTACAACGGGGTCGATGTCGCAACCGCACGGATAGCCCGCGAGTCCGGTCGGCTCAGCCGGGTGTAGCAACGGCGTCCACACCGATCCCGCTTCGGCTTCCCTCTGGCCGGGGCGGGCGTGTGCAGCCGGACAGGGCCGCGGTTCCCTGTCCGGCTGCACCACCGAAACCTCGACGCATCGGCTGCATGCAGGTATCCCACCTCCCCGCGCGGCCGTTCCGGCGAGTACCCTGAAGCCATGAACGAATCAACTTCCAAACCGCTCGGCCGGACGATCATCGCGGGCTTGGTCCTGCTGATCGCGGCTTGGCTCCTGCTGCACTTCGTGATCGGCATCGTCACGGCGATCGCGAGCATCCTCGTGGTGGTGCTGGCGATCGTGGCCGTCATCTGGGCCTTGCGCGTCCTCCTGTAGGGCAGCCGGGCGATGGCATACGTGGTCATCGCCGTCTGCTTCGGCTTGGCGGGCGGCATCGTGGGACGGATCAAGGGCAGCTCGTTCGTGCTGTGGTTCCTGATCTCGGGCGCGGTGCCGTTCTTCGGCCTCTTGGCGGCGATCTTCTACCGCTTCGAACGCGACGAGCTGCGCCGCGAATGCCCGCGCTGCCACAAGGTGGTGAAGCTGCACGACACGCTCTGCACGCGCTGCGGCACGGAGCTCGACTTCCCGGAGCGCGTGATCGCCCCGGAATCGTGGAAGCGCCCGGCGCCGAGGCCCGAGGATGTTGCCGAGAGCGCTCCGGAAGCAGCCCCGTGGGGGCCGTCGGCATGAGGGCACCCTAACCCGGATTCGGCTTACCTAAGCCAAATCTTGCCCTAGTGTGTGCTTCACAGACGATGAGCACGCAGACGAATCCGACACCACTGACGGAGCCCGCGCAGGACCTCGACGGCCCGGCGCTGGACCGTCCGGACTACGACTCCCCGGGCGACCCGCACACCCCGATCGCCCGCCTGATCCACCGCGCGGGCTTCGCGCACGAGCGCGACTTCGTGCTGCGCGTGGTTCAGCCGGGGCTGGTGGGCCTGATCGACGGCACGGTCTCCTCGCTGGCACCGATCTTCGCGGCGGCGATCGCGTCGAGCTCGCGCACGGCGCTGCTCGTCGGCCTCGCGACCGCGTTGGGCGCGGGCGTGAGCATGGGCTGGTCGGAGGCGCTGTCGGACACGGGCGAGCAGACGGGCCGCGGCTCGGCGATCGTGCGCGGCTCGATCACGGGCGGGATGACGGCGCTGGGCGGCCTGTTCCACACGCTGCCGTTCATCATCGGCAACGTCCACACGGCGCTGGTCGTGGCGGGCTGCGTGGTGGCGGTCGAGCTGTTCGTGATCGCATGGGTGCGCAAGCGCTTCCTGCGCGTATCGATGCGCTCGTCGCTGCTCGTCGTGACGGTCGCCGGCGTGATCGTGCTGGCGATCGGGGTCGGCATCGGCTCTTCCTGACTTCTCGAGGGCTCCCTGACGGTCGCGATATGGACGCGAGCTGCGCTCACGCAGGATCGCCGCCAACCCCGGGAAAACGCCTGCGATCCGGGAAAAACCCACTGGTACACTGGCCTTTGTCCCTGTATGGGGTCTGAAACCTGCTCGAGCTGATGGAAGGAGGTCGATGAGATGCGCGCGGTCGATGCCGTGATGGAATGCTTGAAGGCGGAGGGCGTGGACGTCGTCTTCGGCCTCCCGGGCGGGGCGAACCTGCCGACGTACGACGCGTTCGTGAACGGCGGGCTGCGCCACATCCTCGTGCGCCACGAGGCGGGCGGCGGCCACGCAGCGGAGGGCTACGCCAAGGCGACGGGCAAGGTCGGCGTGGCGTTCGCCACGAGCGGCCCCGGCGCGACGAACCTGATCACGCCGATCACCGACGCGATGATGGACTCGGTGCCGGTGGTCTTCATCACGGGCCAGGTGCGCACGGAGCTGCTCGGCACGGACGGCTTTCAGGAGGCGGACACGATCGGCATCACGATGCCGATCGTCAAGCACTCGGTGATGATCACGCGCCCGCAGGACATCCCGCGGGCGATCCACGAGGCCTTCCACATCGCGCGCAGCGGCCGCCCGGGCCCGGTGCTGGTCGACATCCCCCAAGACCTCTCGCGAGCGGAGATCGACTACGAGCCGGTCACGGACGTGCGCCTGCCGGGCTACCAGCCGCGCGTGGAGGGCAACCAGAAGCAGATCCGCCAGGCGGCGAAGGCGCTGGCCTCCTCCCAGCGCCCGGTGATCTACGCGGGCGGCGGCGTGGTCAACGCGGAAGCGGCGGAGGAGCTGACGGAGTTCGCGACCTCGGACCGCTTCCCGGTCACTTGCACGCTGATGGGGCTTGGCGCGTTCGGAGCGCCGCACGAGCAGTGGCTGGGCATGCTCGGCATGCACGGCACGCGCGCGGCCAACTACGCGATGGATGAGGCCGATCTGATCTGCGCGGTGGGCGCCCGCTTCGACGACCGCATCACGGGCAAGCTCTCGGAGTTCGCGCCGCGCGCGAAGTTCATCCACATCGACGTCGACCCGGCGGAGATCTCGAAGAATGTGCCGGCGCACATCCCGATCGTGGGCGACGCCAAGCACGTGCTGGCGAAGCTGCTGATCGAGTACCGCGCGATCGGCGCTGATCCGGCGCGCCTGGAGTCGTGGTGGAGCAGGATCGACGGCTGGAAAGCGAAGTACCCGCTGGCCTACGAGGACTCCTCGGACAACGAGATCAAGCCTCAGTACATGGTGCAGGCGCTGTATGAGGCGACCAAAGGCGAGGCGATCGTGACGAGCGACGTCGGCCAGCACCAGATGTGGGCGGCGCAGTACTACGACTTCCCCAAGCCACGGCGCTGGATCAACTCGGGCGGCCTCGGCACGATGGGCTTCGGCCTGCCGGCGGCGATGGGCGCCGCGGTGGGTTGCCCGGATCAGCTGGTGTGCTGCATCGCGGGTGACGGCTCTGTGCAGATGAACGCGCAGGAGCTCGCGACGTGCGCGCAGGAGCAGATCCCGATCAAGGTGTTCATCATGAACAACGGCTTCCTCGGCATGGTGCGCCAGTGGCAGGAGCTGTTCTGGGACGGCAAATACAGCCACGTCGAGACGGGCGAGTTCCCGGACTTCGTC
>DATINR010000154.1:0-2659 GCA_035473995.1 Solirubrobacteraceae bacterium | reverse complement strand
GCGCACGTGCCGAACACGAACTCCTACCGCTGGAGCGAGGACCGCGATCCGCTGTGGGCGGCGGACGCGATCGAGGAAGCGATCGAATTCGAGGGCCCGGACACGGTGGCTGCGGTGATCCTCGAGCCGGTGCAGAACGGCGGCGGCTGCTTCGTGCCGCAGGAGGGCTACTTCCAGCGGGTGCGCGAGATCTGCGACCGCCACGGCGTGCTGTTGATCTCAGACGAGGTGATCTGCGCGTGGGGGCGGCTCGGCCACTGGTTCGGCTGCGAACGCTTCGACTACCAGCCGGACATGATCACGACGGCGAAGGGGATCAGCTCGGCCTACGCGCCGCTGGGCGCGGTGATCGCGGGCGACCACATCGCGGAGCCGTTCCTGCACGGCAAGGCGTCGTTCGTGCACGGCTTCACATTCGGCGGGCACCCGGTGGCGTGCGCGGTCGGGCTGGCGAACATCGAGCTGATGGAGCGCGAGGACCTCAACGGCAACGTGCGCGAGAACGAGGGCAAGCTCCGCGCGATGCTCGAGAGCCTGTACGACCTGCCGATCGTCGGCGACGTCCGCGGTGCGGGCTACTTCCACGCGATCGAGCTGGTCAAGGACAAGGAGACGAAGGAGACGTTCAACGACGAGGAATCGGAGCACCTGCTGCGCGGCTTCCTCTCGGGCGAGCTCTACAAGCGTGGGCTGATCTGCCGCACGGACGATCGCGGCGACCCGATCATCCAGCTCTCACCGCCGCTGATCGCGGGCGAGGAGCAGTTCGAGGAGATCTTGGCGGTGCTGCGGCCGGTGCTCACGGAGGCGTGCGAGCGGATGGCGGCGTGGAGCTCACAGTCGAGAGCCTGATCGCGGAGCTCGGCCTGGAGCTGGCGAGCGGCCACGAGTCGGCGCACGGGCACGTCCGCTGGGTGCACAGCACGGAGCTCGAGGACCCGACGCCGTGGCTGCGCGGAGGCGAGCTGCTGCTGACGACGGGCATCCAGCTGAACGGGCCGAAGAGCCAGCGCGAGCTGATCGAGCGTCTCGCGGACCACCGCATCGCGGGCCTCGGCTTCGGCACGGGCTTCAAGCACAAGCGGCTGCCGGCGGCGCTCGTGACGGCGGCGCGCAAGCGCGGCTTCCCGTTGTTCGAGGTGCCGTACGAGCTGCCGTTCATCGCGATCACGGAGCGGGCGTTCGCGCAGCTGGTGAACGAGCGCTACGAAATGCTGCAGCGCAACATGGCGGGCGACGTGCTGGCGGAGGCGCTCACAGGCCACCTCTACCCGGAGGACCTGCAGGCTCGGCTGCGCCCGTTCGGGATCGGCGATCAGGTGGCGGTGCTGGCGTTCGCGCTGGAGGACCCCACGGCGGCTGCGGCGCCGCTGGAACGTGCGCTCGAGCACGAGCGCACGCACAGCCTGGTGGCGATCCGGGCGGGCCTCTTGTGCGCGGTGATCGACGCGGCGCCGGGTGTCGAGCCGGAGCAGCTCGCGCGCAAGCTGCGCGGCGAGCTGCGCACGCGCTTCGGCGAGGTCCGCGCGGCGGCGAGCCGGGCGGGCGCGGCGCACTCGCTGCGGCTCAGCTTCCACGAGGCTCGCTGTGCGCTGGAGGCGGTGCGGCTGCAGAACGGCAGCGCGCCGGAGGTGGCGACGTACCGCGACCTCGGCGCCTTCCAGCTGCTGCTCTCGTTGCAGGACGACGACGCGCTGCTGTCCTACTGCCGCGGCGTGCTCGGCCCGGTGGAGCAGGACGAGGGCGACTACGGCGAGGAGCTGTTGCGCTCGCTGGACGTATTCATCGAACACAACGGCCACTGGGAGAAGGCGGCGGGCGCGCTGTACTGCCACCGGCACACGCTGCGCTACCGCGTGCGGCGCGTGGAGCAGCTGACGGGCCGCGACTTCTCGAGCGCGCGCGATCGCATCGAGTTCTGGCTGGCGTTGCGCGGCCGGGAGCTCGCGCGGTGATGATTTTTTCGATCGAGACGAACCGGCCGAGCGCGTTGGCGGAGCCGGGCACCACGAGGAAACGGAGCCCGCTGCGATGAGAATCGGCGTACCGAGCGAGATCAAGCAGGACGAGTACCGCGTGGCGATCACGCCGGCCGGCGTGCGCGAGCTGTGCTCGCGCGGGCACGAGGTGATCGTGCAACCGGGGGCGGGCGAGGGCAGCGCGATCTCGGACGCGGACTACGAGGCGCAGGGCGCTCGGATCGTGCCCGACGCCGCGGCCGTCTTCGCAGACGCCGAGATGGTGCTGAAGGTCAAGGAGCCGCAGCCGCCCGAGGTCGCGCTCCTGCGATCCGGCCAGACGCTGTTCACCTACCTCCATCTGGCTGCGGGCAAGGCGTGCACCGACGCGCTTCTGACGCAGGGGGTCACCGGTATCGCCTACGAGACGGTCGAGCGGGCCGACCGGAGCCTGCCGTTGCTGGCGCCGATGAGCGAGGTCGCCGGGCGGCTCGCGCCGCAGGTCGGTGCCTACACGCTGATGCGGGCCTCCGGCGGGCGCGGCGTGCTGATGGGCGGTGTGTCCGGCGTGCGGGCCGCCAAGGTCGTCGTCATCGGCGCCGGCGTCTCGGGCATGAACGCGGCCGCGATCGCCCTCGGCATGCAGGCCGAGGTGCTGCTGCTCGACTACTTCAGCTCGCCGGGGTACAGCACCGAGCGGA
>DATINR010000153.1:0-21544 GCA_035473995.1 Solirubrobacteraceae bacterium | reverse complement strand
CTGCGCCGTGCTCGCCGCGCAGCAGCGAGTGGCCCGTCATCGCCGCCGGCTGCTCCACGCCGAGCAGCTCGAGCACGGTCGGCGCGACGTCCGCGAGGATGCCGCCTTCGGCAGCGAGCTTCACGCCGTGCATTGTGACGACCACGGGCACCGGATTCAGCGAGTGCGCCGTGTTCGGGCTGCCGTCGGGCTCGAGCATGTGGTCGGCGTTTCCGTGGTCGGCCGTCACGACGCACACGCCGCCGCGCTCGCGCACGGCCGCGACGACTTCGCCGAGGCACTCGTCGACGGTTTCGATCGCAGCGACGGCGGCTGGTATGACACCCGTGTGCCCGACCATGTCGGCGTTGGCGAAGTTGATGATCGCGAAGCCCGGCTCGTCCTCGCGCCAGGCCGTCACGAACGCGCCGGCCGCCTCGCGCGCGCTCATCTGCGGCTTGAAGTCGTACGTCGGCACGTCGCGCGGCGAGGGCACGAGCTCGCGTCGCTCGCCCGCGAGCTGGTGCTCGTCGCCGCCGTTGAAGAAGTACGTCACGTGCGGGTACTTCTCCGTCTCGGCCACGTGCAGCTGGTGGATGCCGTGCTGCGCAAGCACCGTCGCGAGCGTCGTGCCGGGCCGCTCGGGCGCGAACGCGACGGGATAGGGCCAGCCCTCCTCGTACTCCGTCAGCGTCGCGTAGCGCGCGACCGGCGGGCCCGTAGAGCCGGGCTCGGCGCCGCGCCCGCGCCAGCCGGGCAGCTGCTCGTCGCTCTCACCGAAGCCCGGCTCGGCCAGCGCGCGCGTGATCTCGCGCATCCGGTCGGGGCGGAAGTTGAACGCGATCACGCTGTCCTGTGGCGCGATCCGCACGGGCGCGCCGACGAGCGTGGGCTCGATGAACTCGTCCGTCTCGCCGCGCTCGTAGGCGGCGCGCACGGCCTGCTCGCCCGTCTCGGCGCTGTACGGGGCCTCGCCGAGCACGAGCATGTCGTAGGCGCGCTGCGTGCGGTCCCAGCGGCGGTCGCGGTCCATCGCCCAGTAGCGGCCCGTGACCGAGCCCACGCGCGCGCCCGGCGTGCGGTCGAGCTCGGCCAGGTACTCAACGCCCGCGTGCGGCAACGTGTCGCGCCCGTCGGTGAAGGCGTGCACGATCACCTCCCCCACGCCGCGCTCGCGGGCGAGCGCGATCAGCGCGAGCAGGTGCTCCAGCGAGGAGTGCACGCCGCCGTCGGAGACGAGGCCGATCAGATGCACCCGCTCGGTCTCGAGCGCCGCGCGCAGCACCTCGTTGGCGGCCAGCGAGCCGTCGGCGACGGCGTCGTCGATGCGCACCAGGTCCTGACGCACGACGGCGCCGACACCCAGGTTGAGGTGACCGACCTCCGAGTTGCCCATCTGCCCCTCGGGCAGGCCGACAGCGCGGCCGCAGGCGGTCAGCGAGGTGTGCGGGAAGCTCTGCCACAGCTCGTCGAACACGGGCGTGTCGGCGAGCGAGACGGCGTTGCCCGGGCCCGGCTCGGCCAGGCCCCAGCCGTCGAGCACGACGAGACAGGCACAGGCGACGGGCAGGCTCACAGCCCCTTCCCGCTCGCCAGCGTCGGCAGCCGTCATCGCACCGGCGCCGTCAGCCCGCCGAGGATCCGGCGGCGGCCACGATCTGCGCGAAGGACTCGGCCTCCAGCGAGGCGCCGCCGACGAGCGCGCCGTCGACGTCCGGTAGCGCGAGCAGCTCTGCCGCGTTCTCGGGCTTGACCGAGCCGCCGTAGAGGATCCGCGCGCGCTCGGCCGCCTCGGCGTCGCGGTCGGCGACGAGCGCCCGGATGAACGCGATCGCCTCCTGCGCCTGCTCGGGCGTGGCGACCTTGCCGGTGCCGATCGCCCAGATCGGCTCATACGCGATCGTCACGTCGGCCAGGCGATCGGCAGGGACGTTCGCCAGGTCCTCCCTGAGCTGCTGGCGCAGCTTGCGGTCTGTGTCTTCTTTCTCGCGCTCGGCCTCGGTCTCGCCGACGCAGAGGATCGGCGCGAGCCCGATCTCGAGCGCAGCCGCCATCTTCAGCGCGAGCGCGCGGTCGCTCTCGCCGAACAGCTCGCGCCGCTCGGAGTGGCCCAGCACGACCCCCTGCACGCCCACGTCGTCGAGCATCACCGGCGAGATCTCGCCGGTGAAGGCGCCCTCGAGCTCGTGGTGCATGTTCTGCGCGTAGACCTCGACGCGCGAGCCACGCGCGCTGTCGACCATCGCGCGCAGGTCGGTGAACGGGACGCAGATCGCAACGTCGACGTTGTCGGCGGAGGAGACGCGGGGCAGCAGCGCCTGGATGAAGTCCTCGGCCTCGCGCTCGGTCTTGTGCATCTTCCAGTTGCCCGCGATCAGCGGGGTGCGGGCGCTCACGAAGCCACGCCCGCGCCGTCGAGCGCCTCGACGCCGGGCAGCGAGCGGCCCTCGACGAGCTCGAGCGTCGCGCCGCCGCCGGTCGAGAGATGGTCGACGGCGTGCTCGAGGCCGAAGTGGGCGAGCGCGGCGGCCGAGTCGCCGCCGCCCACTACGGTCACGCCGGGCGCCTGCGCGACGGCTTCGGCGACGCGGCGCGTGCCGGCCGCGAAGGGCTCGAGCTCGAACGCGCCCATCGGACCGTTCCAGAAGACCGACCCGGCCTTGGCGATCTCCGCGGCGTAGCGCTCGGCGCTCGCCGGACCGATGTCGAGGCCCATCCAGCCCTCTGGCACCTCGACCCCGTCGAGCACGCGGTGCTCGGCCTCGGCGGAGAACTCGCGGCCGATCACGAGGTCGGTCGGCAACGCGACGCTCGCGCGGCCCGGATCGGTCGCCTTCGCCAGCACCGTGCGCGCGTGCTCGACGTCCTCGGCGTCGCACAGCGAATCGCCGACGCCGTGCCCCTGGGCGCAGAGGAACGGGAAGCACATCGCGCCGCCGATGATCACGACGTCGGCGATCTCGAGGAAGCGGTCGATCACGCCGATCTTGTCGGCCACCTTGGCGCCGCCGATCACGGCAACGAGCGGCCGGGGCGGGCTCTGCAGGATCTTCGACAGCGTGCTCACCTCGCGCTGCAGCAGCCGCCCGGCGGCGTGCGGCAGCAGGTGCGCGACGCCCTCCGTGCTGGCATGCGCTCGGTGGGCGGCGCCGAAGGCGTCGTTGACGTACACGTCTGCCAGCGCGGCCAGCTCCGCCGCGAGCGCCGGGTCGTTGCTCGTCTCGCCCGGCTCGAAGCGCACGTTCTCGAGCACGAGCAGCTCGCCTGCGCGCAACTGCTCGGCGAGCGCCTTGACCTGCTCGCCGACGACGGCCGGGGCGAGCGTCACGGTGGCGTCGGTCAGCTCGCGCAGGCGCGCCACGACGGGCGCCATCGAGAGGTCCTCCTCGCGCCGGCCCTCGGGACGGCCGAGGTGCGAGACGAGCACGATGCTCGCGCCGCGCGAGCGCAGCTCCTCGATCGTCTCCAGCGCCGCCGTGATGCGCGTGTCGTCGGCCACGACGGGGCGGCCCTCGGCGTCCTTGGCGAGCGGCACGTTGAAGTCGACGCGCACCAGCGCACGCCGTCCGTCGACGTCGAGATCGTCCAGCGTCCTCATGCGGCGCTCCCTAGAGGACCTTCTGCACGAGGTCCACGAGCCGGTTGGAGTAACCCCACTCGTTGTCGTACCAGGCGACGACCTTCAACATCGTCCCGTCGATCGACGCCGTCAGCAGCGAGTCGACGATCGAGGAGTACGGCGAGGTGACGATGTCGGTCGAGACGATCGGGTCTTCGGTGTACTGCATGATGCCCTGAAGCGGGCCGCTCGAGGCGGCGGCCTTCAGCGCCGCGTTGACCTCCTCGACGCTCGTCTCGCGCTCGCACTCGATCGTCAGGTCGACGACGGAGCCGGTCGGCACGGGGGCGCGCACGGCGAAGCCGTGCAGCTTGCCCTTCAGTTGCGGGATCACCAGCCCGATCGCCTTGGCCGCGCCCGTCGAGGCGGGGATCAGGTTGATCGCGGCGGCGCGCGCGCGGCGCAGGTCTTTGTGCGGCAGGTCCTGCAGGCGCTGATCGGCCGTGTAGGCGTGGATCGTCGTCATCAGGCCGTGCTTGATGCCAACCGTGTCGACCAGCACCTTGGCCACCGGAGCCAGGCAGTTGGTCGTGCATGAGGCGTTGGAGATCACGTCATGCTTGTCGCGGTCGTAGACCTCGTCGAAGTTCACGCCGAGCACGACGGTCGCGTCGGGGTCGGTGGCCGGCGCGGAGATGACGACCTTCTTGGCGCCCTGGGCGAGGTGCTTGGCGGCCGCCTCGCGGTTCGTGAACAGGCCGGTCGACTCGATCACGACGTCGACACCGAGATCGCCCCACGGCAGCGCGGCGGGGTCGCGCTCGGCGAGCACCTTCAGCTGCTTGCCGTCGACCTCGAGCGCGCCGTCGAGCTCCTTCACGGTGCCCGGGTAGGGCCCGAGGATCGAGTCGTAGCGGAGCAGATGCGCGAGCGTGGCCTCGTCTGTGAGGTCGTTGACTGCGACCCACTCGACCGCCTGGTCGAGCTCCTCCCCCATGGCCTTGGCGGCGCGGAACACGTTCCGGCCGATGCGACCGAAGCCGTTGATCCCAACGCGAACGGGCATTAAGTCCTCCTGAAGCGAAATGAACGATGCCGGGTCGCGGCAGCAACCCCTCGCCCGGCGTACGCGCCGCAGGCTATCAGCGCCGTTCGGGGCCGGTCAGGCCCGCGTGGACGCTCGGGCCGTGCCGAACGCGTGCCGCTGCCCGGTTTGCCGAGCGCTCGGCTAGGACCCGCGCGGGCGCTTGTCGACGTCGCGGTGCGCCACGGCGACGTCGAGATCGTCGTTCTCGCGATAGCGCTCGGCGAGGTGCTCGGCGATCGCCACCGAGCGATGGCGCCCGCCGGTGCAGCCGATCGCGATCACGAGGTGCGACTTGCCCTCGGCCACGTACTGCGGCAGCAGGAAGTCGAGCAGCCCGTACAGGCGCGCGTAGAAATCCTCCAGGCGCCCGTCGCGCGCGATGTACTCGACGACGGCCTGGTCGAGGCCGGTCAGCTCGCGCAGGTCCGGCTCGTAGTGGGGGTTGGCGAGGAAGCGCACGTCGAACGCGAGGTCCTCCTCGCGCGGGGGGCCGTGCTTGAAGCCGAAGCTCATGAAGGTCAGCGCGAGGCGTCCGGCCGCCTTGTGCGGCAGCAGCTCGTCGGCGATCTTGCCGCGCAGCATCGCCGTCGTCATGCCGGTCGTGTCGATCACGAGATCGGCGTGCTCGCGGAACGGCGCCAGCAGCGCGCGCTCGGAGGCGATGCCCGCCGCGACGCTCCCCTCGGGCGCGAGCGGGTGGCGGCGCCGGGTCTCCTTGTAGCGCGTCACGAGCGTCTGCTCGGCGGCCTCGAGGAACAGCACGTGGTGGGTCAGCCCGAGCGCGTCGAGGTCGTCGACGACGGCGCGCAGCGCCTCGAAGTAGACGCCGCCGCGCACGTCGGACACGACCGCCGCGCGCTCGACCTTCGAGCCCTGGTGCACGAACAGCTCGACCAGCGAGCGGATCATCTCGGGCGGCAGGTTGTCGACACAGAAGTAGCCGGCGTCCTCGAACACGTTCATCGCCGTCGACTTGCCGGCCCCGGAGAAGCCCGTGATCACGACGAGATCCTGCAGCCGCGTCTGCACGACCGGTCGCGCCGGCTTGCCGGGCTTGCGCTCTGCCCCTCCCCGCAGCGGACGCAGCGGTCTGATCACAGCCATCAGCACATTGTGCTCGACCCGCGGGACGCTGCTGTCAACTTGCTGAAAACTTGCAACGAGCGCGATCGCCGCTCGCGCAGATGAAGCACGGCGTTCCTGAGATTGCCGGGACTGCGCTCAGCCGGCCCTGTGGAGGTATGCGTACAACTCGCGTGCCGTCTTGGCCGGCAGCCCAGGCACGGCCTGCAGTTCCTCGCTGGAGGCCGAGACGACGCCCTCGGGCGAGCCGAAGTGGGCGAGCAGCGCGCGCTTGCGCGAGGGGCCGACGCCGGGCAGCTCGTCGAGCAGCGAGCTCGTCATCGCCTTGTCGCGACGGCCGCGGTGATGGGTGATGGCGAAGCGGTGCGCCTCGTCGCGAACGCGCTGCAGCAGCTGCAGCTCGGGCGTGGAGTGGTCGAGCACGAGCGGCGTGCGGCGTCCGGGGATGAAGACCTCCTCAATCCGCTTGGCCAGCGAGATCACGGCGACGCCGCGGTCGCGAAAGCCGCGCAGCGGGCCGAGGCCGGCCGCCAGCTGGCCCTTGCCACCGTCGATCACGACGACGTTGGGCAGCGAGGCGAAGCTCGCGTCGTACGCCGGGTCGTGCGGGGAAAGGTCTGCCTGGCGCTCCCACTGCGCGAAGCGGCGCGAGAGCACCTCGGCCATCGCGGCGTAGTCGTCGGACTCGCCCTCGGCAAGGCTGCGGACCTTGAAGCGGCGGTAGTCGGCCTTCTTCGGCGCGCCGCCCTCGAACACGACCATCGAGGCAACCGTCTGCGTGCCGCCGAGGTGGGAGATGTCGAAGCACTCGATGCGGATCGGCGGCGCGTCGAGGCCGAGTGCCTGCTGCAGGCCTTCGACTGCCTCCACGCGGCTCTGGCGCCGGCGCTCCGATTTGAGCCGCTCCTGGTCGAGCGCGAGCCGAGCGTTGCGCTCGGCGAGCTCGAGGATGCGGCGCTTCTCGCCGCGCTCGGCCGCGCGCAGCTCGACCGGTCCCTCGCGCCGTCGCGCCAGCGCGTCGGCCAGAACCGGCTGCTCGCCGACCTCGCGCTGGACGATCAGCAGCGCCGGGATCGACATGTGCCCGGCGTAATACTGCAACATGAACTCCTCGGCCACCTCGGGCACGCTGCGCTCGGTCTCGTTGGAGAGGTAGAACGACTGGCGATCGGACAGCACGCCGTCGCGCACCTGGAAGATCTGCGCGTTGGCCTCGCGGCCGTCGACGGCGACGGCGATCGCGTCGAACGTGCCGACCGACTCGTTGGCGACGCGCCGGCGCTCGAGCAGCGAGTGCACGGCGCGCAGGCGGTTGCGCTCGACCGTGGCCTGCTCGAACTCTTCGGCGGCGGCGGCCGCGCGCATACGCTGCTCCAGCTCGCGCTCGATCTCCTTGAAGCGGCCCGAGAGGAAGTCGCGCACGCCGTCGATGCTCGCGCGGTAGTCCTCCTTGGAGACGTAGTCCACGCAGGGGGCCTCGCAGCGCTTGATGTAGTAGTCCAGGCACGGGCTGCCGCTGCGGCGCCCGGGCTCGGGGCCGGTGCAGGAGCGGAACATGAACACCTTGGCGAGCACCTCGAGCGTGCCGCGCACGCGCTTGGCATTGGAGTACGGGCCGAAGTAGGCGCGGCCGGGACGGTGGCGCTCGCGCGTGAAGTAGACGCGCGGGAAGTCCTCGTCGAGCGAGATCGCGATGAACGGGTAGGACTTGTCGTCGCGCAGGCGGATGTTGAAGCGCGGGCGGTACTGCTTGATGAAGCTCTGCTCGGCCAGCAGCGCCTCGGCCTCGGTCGCGACGACGACGCACTCGACGCTCTCCGTGCTCGCCACCATCTCGGCGTGCCCCGGGCTGCTCGGCACCTGCGCTTTGGAGAAGTGCGAGGCCACGCGCTTGCGCACCGACTTGGCCTTGCCCACGTAGATCACGCGCCCTTTGCCGTCCCGGAACAGGTACACGCCGGGCTGATCGGGCAGCGCGCGGCGTTGCTCGGCCAGGCTCGTACGCGCCTGCGCGTCTCCCTCGATCGTCTCGGTGGCCATCTCAATCGAGGATACGAGGCGGTCCAACCCCGGCGCGAGCGCTGCCCGGGCCGTGCGTCAGTAGCTGCGCCAGCGGCGATAAACGGTCATCAGCCCGTACAGCACGGCCAGCAGCAGCGCGAACCAGAGCACGCCGAAGATCGTGCGCGAGTGGTTGATCATCCGCGTGTAGCCGACGATCAGGAAGGCGACGAGCGCGAACGAGCCGTACAGGATCGCGCGGTAGCGGTCGCCGAGGCCGTGCAGCGTCACGCGGTATTCGCGGTACATGCGCAGGCCGAGGTAGGCGAAGCCGACGCCGAAGCCGATCAGCAGCACCGATTCGAACGTCGTCGCCGCCTTGCCGCCGCCGGGCAGCAGGAACACGGCAGCGGCGATCGCGAGCACGATCGCGATGTTGCGCGCCGTCTTCAGCTCCATCGTCGAATTGTAGGTCCGATCGGGAATCCTCTGCCCTCGCACAGTGCACAACTTTCACTTGCCGCTACGGTTCAGCCTGTATGAACAGGCTTGGGGTTTTCGTACTTGTGCCTGCTCTGCTGATGGCAGCGCTGGCCCCTACAAGCAACGGACGAAAGCATCGGTCGCATCTGCGTTCCTGCGCACCGCGGCGAGAAGTGGCGGTGCTCGCCTCCAATTCCCACGCGCAGCTCTACGACCGTCCGTCGGACGGTGCTCAAGCCGGCGTGTACGGCTGCTTGCGGCGCGGAGGACGAGCCGTCTACCTCGGCGAGGACAGGTCCTACGAAGGATCGGGATGCCTGCGCAAGGACGAAGGTCACTGCGCGCGCGCAACCCAGCTGGTGCTGGCCGGGACCACAGTCGCGTATTTCACGACACCCGTCGAGCCCGGCTATGCGCAGGAGCACGCGATCGTAGTTCGCAGCATCGCGACGGGCCGCGCGCTGCACAGCGTCGCGATTCGTGTTCGGACCGTCCACCAGACGATGCTCGAAGAATCGACGGTGCTCAAGATCGTCGCCAAGCCGGACGGCGCGGTCGCGTGGGTCCAGGAGGACTCCTTCGCCCGCCACGGGGGAGCCGTGCCTCCCCCGCCCGCGTACAGCGTCTTCGCGGTCGACCGCAAAGGCTTCCACACGCTCACGCCCGAATTGCCGGCCTCGCCACGAGCGATGACTTTGACCGGGACCACGCTGTCGTGGTCAAACGAAGCGACGCGAGAAAGCGCGCTCCTCGACTAAGACCGACGCGGCGGCCTCAGTCGATCAGCGACTCCAGGCGCTCGTAGGCCTGCTCGATCGCCCGCTTGGCGGCCGTGTGGCGCGCTTCGGACTTGGCCGACTCGTACTTGCTCGCCCACGCCGCCGGGTCGGCCAGCTCCTGCTCGAGCGCCGCCATCGCAGCCTCGGCCTGTTCGATCGCCTGCTCGGCCTTCTGCTGGTCGGACAGCCGGTTCTTCGAGGGACCCTTCGACTTGGGCTTTCGCTTGGGTTTGTCCTTGTCCGGATCCGATCCATTCGTGGTTTCAGCCGTCACGTGCGACGGCGGGCGGAGCGCTGCGTGCGAATTGGCCTTGGCCTTCGCAGCCTCCGGATTCGACCTGATCTCATCGCGAATCCGCACGTACTCGGGCCAGCCGCCGAGATAGCTGTGCAACGAGCCCTGCTCGACGGCCACGGTGCGCGTGCCGACCGCGTCGAGCAACGCGCGGTCGTGCGAGACGAGCAGCACGGCGCCCGTGAAGGCGCGCAGCGCGTCCTCGAGCGCCTCGCGGCTCTCGATGTCGAGATGATTCGTGGGCTCGTCGAGGATCAGCACGTTGGCGCCCGAGTGCACGAGGATCGCGAGCGACAGGCGCCTGCGCTCGCCCCCCGACAGGCCGGCCAGCGGCTTTTCGGCCTCCTCGCCCGAGAACAGGAAGCGGCCGAGCAGCGCGCGCGCTTTGCCCTGCGTGAGGCCCGTCGCGCGCTGTGCCGCGTCGAGCACGCTCTGCCCCGGATCGCCGCCCGCGCCGAGCTCGTCGGCATGCTGGGAGAGGTAGCCGACCTTCACGTTGTGGCCCTTCGACAGCTTGCCGTCCGCCAGCTCGCGTTTGCCGGCGAGCGTCTCGATCAGCGTCGTCTTGCCCGAGCCGTTCGGCCCGACCAGCGAGACGTGCTCGCCCCGTTCCAGCCACAGCTCGGCGTGCTCGAGCAGCATGATCGGCTTCGTGCCGCCGTCGCCGCCGACCTCGACGCGGCCGTCGAGCAGCTCGAAGATCACGCGCCCCGAGCGCTCGGGCTTGGCGAACTGGAACTCCAGCGAACGGCCGTCCTGGGGATCGCGCTCGATCCGCTCGATCTTGTCGAGCTTCTTCACGCGCGACTGCGCCTGGCGCGCCTTGCTCGCCTTGTAGCGGAAGCGCTCGATGAAGCGCTCCATCCGCGCGATCTCGGCCTGCTGGGAGTCGATCGCCTTACCCAGCGCGATCTCGCGCGCCGCCTGCTCCCTGCGCCAGTTGTGCCACGTGCCCGCGAAGAAGCGCGAGCGGCCAGCCTCGAGCTCGAGCACCGCCGTGCCCACGGCCTCCAGAAACCAGCGGTCGTGCGCCACGAGCACGACCGCCGCGTCCAGATCGACGAGCGTCTGCTCGAGCCACTCGAGCGACTCGATGTCGAGATGGTTCGTCGGCTCGTCCAGCAGCAGCACGTCGGCGTTCGTAGCCAGCGCCCGCGCCAGCGATGCCCGCGTCAGCTGCCCGCCCGAGAACGTGTCCAGCGGGCGGTCGAGATCGGCCTCGCTGAAGCCCAGCCCGCGCGACATCACCGTCGCACGGTCGCGCCACAGGTACCCCCCGCGAGCCTCCAGGCGCGCCTGCGCCCGCGAGTAGCGCGCCAGCAGCGCCTCCTCCATGCTGCCCTGTGCCATCTCGCTCTCGAACTTGGCGAGTTCCGCCTCGATCGCGAGCTCGTCGGCGCAACCCGACAGCACGTAATCCCGCAGCGCCAGGTCGCGCTCGCGCGGCGGGCGCTGGTCGTGCAGCACGATGCGCACGCCCTTCGCCACGCTCAGCTCGCCCCGGTCGATCCCCGTCTCCCCCGCCAGCATCCGCAACAGCGTCGTCTTGCCCGCCCCGTTGCGCCCCGCGATCGTCATCCGTTCGCGCCGCTCCAGCTTGAACGACACCCCGCGCAGCAGCGGCTGCCCGGCGATGTCCTTGTGCATGTCCGATGCGATGAGCAGAGCCACGGTCTTCGTAATACCAGGGCGCACGCGCAGTCGGCCCGGACGGCCGGCCCTGTACCTGCCGTGGCGGCCGGAGCGGTCACAGGTTTGTATCCAGAAGCGGAGGCCGGCTCGGCCGAGAGGCCGGATGCCGTTTACAGGCTCCGCACCACGCCAGCCCCGCAGCCCCACCGCCTCCTGAGATACGATCCGCCGAGATGCGTCGCATCAAGACAACCGTGTTCGTCTGGGTCGCCCTGCTCGCCCTCGCCCTCCCGGCAGTCGCCCCGGCTTACAACGACGGCCGCGGCTTCTACGGCGTGACGAACGACAAGGTCGTCACCAACGCGGGCTTCATCCTGATCTTGTTCTTCCCGCTGTTCATCTTCTTCATGAGCATGCTGCAGAAACGTCTCGAAAAGCGCAAGGAAGCGCGCGTGGCGCACAAAGCCGATCTCAGCAACGGCCGCTGGCGCGGCGGTTGGTAGACGAGCCGACAGCAGTCAGCTACGAGCGCCGCGGGGCCGCCGCGCTCGTCACGATCGACCGCCAGCACCGCCGCAACGCCGTCGACGGCCCCACGGCCGAGCTGCTGCACGCGGCCTACCTGCGCTTCGAGGCCGACGACGACGCCCGTGTGATGGTGCTGACGGGGGCCGGCGGCGTCTCCTTCTGCGCCGGCGCCGACCTCAAGGCGCAGGAGACGTTCGTCGGGCGGCTGATGAGCGAGGAGGGGCCGATGGGGTTCACCCGGCTGACGCCGTCGAAGCCGACGATCGCCGCGATCTCCGGCTTCGCGCTCGCCGGCGGGCTCGAGCTGGCGCTGTGGTGCGACCTGCGCATCGCCACGGAGGGCTCGACGCTCGGCTACCCCGAGCGCCGCTGGGGGGTGCCGCTGATCGACGGCGGCACGCAGCGACTGCCGCGCATCGTCGGGCTCGGCCGCGCGCTCGACCTGATCCTCACCGGGCGCATGATCGACGCCGGCGAGGCGCTTCAGATGGGGATGCTGACCGAGGTCGTCGCGCCCGGCGCGCACCTCGACCGTGCACTCGAGCTCGCCGAGGGCCTGGCGCGCTTCCCGCAGCGCACGATGATGGCCGATCGCAAAGCCGCGATCGACGGCTTCGGACTGCCGCTCGCCGACGCGCTCGCGCTCGAGGCGCAGGCAGGCCCCGAGGTGTATGAGGAAGGCGCGCGCGGCGCGGCGCGCTTCGCCGCCGGCGAGGGCCGCGGCGGCGCCGGAGCCGGCGCCTGATCTCAGGCAGCGACTGCTTCGCCGAGGACGAGGGGCCGCACGATCGGCGGCATCGCCCGCCAGCGCGCCCGCTCGGCCCTGGTCACGCGAAACGACAGCCGCTCGAGGATCTCCACCGTGTCCTGGTTGCAGCGGCAGCCGTACGCGAACGCTCGCCACGCCGGCTCCAGACGATCCTGCCAGCGCGCCAGCGACCGGCTGTCCGCGCGCACGTGCTCGAGGAACAGCAGCCTGCCGCCATCGCTCAGCACCCGGCGCGCCTCCGTCAGCGCCTTCGCCGGATCGGGCACGGTGCAGAGCACCAGCGTGCAGACGACCGTGTCGAACGCGCCATCCTCGAACGGAAGCTCCTCGGCGCTTGCCTCGATCACCTCGACAGCCCCGGAGCTGCGAGCGCTGCGCCGACGCAGGCGCGCCGCCATCCCCGGCTCAGGCTCCGTCAGCACCAGTCGCCGAACGGCAGGGCGATAGTGCCGCAGGTTCAGGCCGGTCCCGGCACCGAGCTCGAGCACGCGCCCGTCCGCGGCGGCGACCTGCCTGCCGCGCAGGGCGGACATTCCGGCGCGCTCGCCGATCCACACGAAGGGGTCGTAAAGGAGCGGCATCACGTGCCTGCCCCAGATTCTGATCGGTCTGTCCGACGACGTCCGCAAGGTTCCTCAACCGTCTATGACCCTGCACGAGCGAAAATCTTCCGTGACGTGCGCGCGAGATCATACGCCCGTGGGGTTGGCTTTATAGGTAGGCTTGCCTCGCGATGGCCTACTTCGTCACAGGAGCAACCGGCTTCATCGGCAAGCGTCTGGTCGAGCAGCTGCTCGACAAACGCCAGGGCAAGGTGTTCGTGCTCGTGCGCGAGAGCTCGCTCGAGCGCCTGGAGGACCTGATCGCACGCTGGAGCGTCGTCGCCGGCGCGGCCGCCGGCAAACGCGTGCAGCCCGTGATCGGCGACCTGCGTCGCCCGCTGCTCGGCGTCGAGCAGGAGCAGGTGGCCGAGCTGCGCGGCAAGATCAAACACTTCTTCCACCTCGCCGCCGTCTATGACATGACGGCACCGGCCGAGCTGAACACGGCGGTCAACGTCGGCGGCACGACACACGCCGTCGAACTGGCCCGCGCGGTCGACGCCGAGCACCTGCACCACGTCTCCTCGATCGCCGTCGCCGGCGAGTACAAGGGCCTGTTCACCGAGGACATGTTCGACGAGGGCCAGAAGCTGCCCTCGCCCTACCACCGCACCAAGTTCGAGTCCGAGCGGATCGTGCGCGAGCAGCCCTACGTGCCGTGGCGCGTGTACCGGCCGGGCATCGTCGTCGGCGACTCGCGCACGGGCGAGATGGACAAGATCGACGGCCCGTACTACTTCTTCAAGGCGATCCAGCGCGCACGCCAGCTGCTGCCCGAGTGGGCGCCGCTGGTCGGGCCGGACCTCGGCAACACCAACGTCGTGCCCGTCGACTGGGTCGTCGACGCGCTCGAGCACATCGCGCACGAGCCCGAGCTCGACGGCAAGGCCTTCCACCTGACCGACCCGCGCCGCCAGCGTGTCGACGAGCTGATCAACGAGTTCGCCGCCGCCGCGCACGCGCCGCGGATCGCGCTGAGTGTCGACAAACGGCTGACCGGCCCGATCCCCAAGTGGCCGCTGACACTCGCGCTCGACCTGCCGCCGTGGCGCCAGCTGCGCAAACTGGCGCTGCGCGAGCTCGGCATCCCCGAGGAGGTGCTCGAGCACATGGAGCTCGTGCCGCGCTTCGACACGCGCGAAGCCGGTCGCGTGCTGGCCGGCACCGCGCTCGAGCGCCCGCCGGCGCTGCACGACTACGCCGGTCGCCTGTGGGACTACTGGGAGCGCGACATGGAGCCGAGCATGTCCGCCGGGCGCACGCTCAAAGAGGCGCTCGACGGCAAGCACGTGATGATCACCGGCGCCTCCTCCGGGATCGGGCGCTCGACGGCGCTGAAGGTCGCCGAGGCCGGTGGCGTGCCGCTGCTCGTCGCACGCAACGTCGAGAAGCTCGAGGAGGCTCGCGCCGAAATCGTCGCCGCCGGCGGCACGGCCTACGTGTACGCCGCCGACATCGCCGACATGGAGTCCGTCGAACGGCTCGTCGAGCGCGTGCTCGCCGACCACCGCAACGTGGACATGCTGATCAACAACGCCGGCCGCTCGATCCGCCGCTCGATCGCGCTCAGCTACGACCGCTTCCACGACTTCGAACGCACGATGCAGCTCAACTACTTCGGCGCCGTCAAGCTGATCATCGGCCTCTTGCCGCACATGCGCGAGCGCGGCTCCGGGCACATCGTCAACATCTCCTCGATCGGCGTGCAGACCAACCCGCCGCGCTTCTCCGCCTACGTCGCCTCGAAGGCCGCACTCGACGCGTTCACGCGCGTCGTCGCCTCGGAGGTCGTCGGCGACGGGGTCACGTTCACGACGATCCACATGCCGCTCGTGCGCACGCCGATGATCGCGCCGACGAAGATGTACGACGCGTTCCCGGCGATCACGCCCGAGGAGGCGGCAGACATGATCTGCGAGGCGATGCGCTCGCGCCCGAAGCACATGGGCACGCGCCTGGGCACGGCCGGCGAGATCGCCTACGCGCTCTCGCCCAAGGCCGTCGACCGCATCCTGCACCTGGCCTACCGCGTGTTCCCCGACTCGGCGGCCTCCAAGGGCCAGCACGCGCCCGAGGAGCGCGCCTCCTTCGAGCAGATCGCCATGGCAACGCTGACGCGGGGCGTGCACTGGTAGCAGGCACTCGCTCGCCGGATCGCGCGGCGATGCTGAGATGATGGTGCGGTGAGCGACGCGGCGGCTGCCATCGAGGTCCATGCGCTGAGCAAGCGCTACGGCGAGTTCGAGGCGGTCCGCGGGATCGACATCACCGTCCGCCGCGGCGAGGTGTTCGGCCTGCTCGGACCGAACGGCGCCGGCAAGACGACGACCGTCGAGATCCTCGAGGGCTACCGCTCGCGCAGCGGCGGCGACGTCTCCGTGCTCGGGCACGATCCGGGCACGCGCAGCCGCGCGTTGCGCCGCCAGATCGGCATCGTGCTGCAGTCGGGCGGCATCTACGGCCACATCACCCCGCGCGAGGCGCTGCGCCACTGGGCGAGCTTCTACCCGCATCCGCGCGACGTCGAGGAGGTGATCGCGCTGGCCGGGCTGCAGGAGAAGGCCGACGTGCGCAGCCGCCGCCTGTCGGGCGGGCAGCTGCGCCGGCTGGACTTCGCGCTCGCGCTGATCGGCGACCCCGAGCTGATCTTCCTCGACGAGCCGACGACCGGCTTCGACCCCGAGGCGCGGCGCAGCGCGTGGGAGACCGTGCGCAAGCTGCGCGACCTCGGCAAGACGATCCTCTTGACCACGCACTACCTCGACGAGGCGCAGGAGCTGGCTGACCGCGTGGCGATCGTCAAGGACGGGCGCGTGCTCGCGATCGGGGCGCCGCGCGAGCTCGGCGTGGGCGCCTCGCACTACCGCGTGGCCTACCGCGACCGCGACGGCAACTTCGTCGAGCGCCAGACCGACGACCCGACGACGCTGCTCGGCGAGCTGACAGCACAGGCGCTCGCCCGCGGCGAGCGCCTGGAGGAGCTGAGCGTCGGCCGCCCGACCCTCGAGGACGTCTACCTCGAGCTGACCGCCGACGGCGACGGCGAGCCGGCGGGCGGCGCGCGGGCGGCCGTCGGAGAGGCGCACGATGACTGAGACGCTGTCCCTCGGCTGGCGCCAGTACCGCCTCGAGCGCAAGATGTTCTGGCGCAACCCGAGCGCCGCCTTCTTCAACTTCCTGCTGCCGCTGCTGTTCCTCGCCGGCGGCGGCGCGATCCTCGCGGGCAATCAGCGCGAGCTCGACAAGCTGCTGCCGGCGATCGCCGGCATGAGCGTGATGTCGACGACGTTCACAGCGCTCGCCTACAACATCGTCTTCCTGCGCGAGCGCGGCGTGCTCAAGCGGATCCGCGGCACGCCGCTGCCCACGCTCTCCTACTTCGGCGGCGTCGCCGCCAACGCCGTCACCAACACCGCCTTGCAGATCGGCATCGTGATCCTCGCGGGCAAGCTGATCTTCGGCATCGGCTGGCCGCACGACTGGCCCGAGCTGATCGTGTTCGTGCTCGTCGGCGTCGTCAGCCTGTCCGCGCTCGGCGTCGCCTTCGCCCACGCCATCCCCAACTTCGAGTCGACCGCGGCCTACGTCAACGCCGTGTTCCTGCCCGTCGTGTTCATCTCCTTCTACGTGTTCGACTCGGCCGGCGCCCCCGGCTTCCTGCGCCAGATCGCCGAAGCGCTGCCGCTGAAGCCGCTGATCGACGGGCTCTCGGGCGCACTCGTGAGCGGCTCGGGGCTCGGCGGCGAGCTCGATGCGCTCGCCGTGATCGCACTGTGGGGCGTGTTCGGGCTGTTCTTCGCCGTGCGCGGCTTCTCCTGGGAGGGGCGGCGCACATGAAGCAGCTCGCCGACGGTCTCTACCTGCTGCGCGGCCTGCCGCCGAACGCGATCAACGTGTACCTCGCCGAGGACGTGCTGATCGACGCGGCCACGCGCCAGGGCGAGCGGCGCATCATGCGCCAGCTGCGCGACCGCACGATCGCGGCGCATGCGCTGACCCACGCCCATCCCGACCACCAAGGGGCGAGCCACGCGATCTGCGAACGGCTGCAGATCCCGCTGTGGTGCGGCGAGGGCGACGTCCATGCGATGGAGACGCCCGGCGCGATCTCCAACAGCCAGGCGCCGGGCTGGCTCAACAACTTCCAGAAACGCTTCTGGACAGGACCGCCGCATCCGGTGGCGCGTGCGCTGAAGGAGGGGGACGAGGTCGCCGGCTTCGCCGTGCTCGAGGTCCCGGGGCACTCGCGCGGCCACGTCGCATACTGGCGTGAGTCCGATCGCGTGCTGATCCTCGGCGACGTGCTCAACGGGATGAACCTGATGACCGGCAGACGCGGGCTGCAGGAGCCGCCGGCCGTCTTCACACCCGACCCCGCGCGCAATCGCCAGTCCGCGCGCAGGCTCGCCGAGCTCGACCCGGCGCTCGTCTGCTTCGGCCACGGCCCGCCGCTGCGCGACCCGCGAGCGCTGCACGAGTTCATCGCGACGCTGCCCGACTGAGGCCGAATGAGCGAGAGCATCTTCGTCGCAGACGGCGAGCGCTTCGTCCCGACCGAGCAGGCACGCGGCCCTTGGGATCCGCGTGCGCTGCACGGCGGCGCGCCGGCCGCGCTGATCACCTCGGCCTTCGAGCGCATGGAGCCCGGTTCGGAGCTGCGCGTCGGGCGCCTCGGCTTCGAGTTCCTGCGACCGATACCGATGGCCGCGCTGACGCTCTCCACGAGCATCGCGCGCCCCGGTCGCCGCGTTCAGGAGCTGAGCGCCGAGCTGCGCGCCGGCGACGAGCTGGTCGTCCGCGCGAGCGCGCTGCGCGTGCAGGCCGTTCCCGGGGAGGCCGAGAGCGCGGCCGCGGCCGCCCGCACCGGTGCTCAGGGGGGGCCCGCAGCCGAGACGACGTCGAAGGACCTGCCGGCAGCGATGCCACCGCCCGCCGAGGGCGAGCACAAGCGCTTTGCGCTCAACGACTCGACCGACGCGAGCTTCGCGGGCACGGCGATGGAGATGCGCTGGCTGAACGACCCCTGGCGGCCCGGGCCGGGGCGCGTGTGGCAGCGCCTGCGCCACCCGTTGCTGCCCGGACGGAAGCTGACAGCGCTGACGAGGCTGGCCGCGACGGCGGACTTCTGCAACGGCGTCAGCGCGACGCTGCCGTTCGACCGCTTCCTTTTCATCAACGCCGACCTGACCGTGCACCTGCAGCGCCTGCCACAGGGTGAGTGGATCGGGCTCGACGCGCTCACGCAGTTGCACGAGGGCGGTGCTGCGCTTGCCGAGGGCGTGCTCCACGACGAGCGCGGCCCGATCGGGCGCGCCTTTCAGACGCTCGTCGTGCAGCAGCGCTGAGCCTCAGCGCACGAAGACGTCGCCGAGCGCGGTGTCGATCGCCGCGAGCGTGTCCTCGTCGAGCACGATGCCCGACGCGGAGGCGTTCGCGTGAACCTGCTCCGGGCGACTCGCGCCGACGATCGCCGAGGCGACGTTGCCCTGGCGCAGCACCCAGGCGAGCGCGAGCTGAGCCATCGTCAGCCCCGCTCCCTCGGCGATCGGGCGAAGGCGCTGCACGGCCTCGAGCACGGGCGGCGCGATCAGCCGATCGATGAAGCCGCTCATGGCGTCGCTCGCCGCACGCGAGTCCGACGGCGGCGGCTCACCCGGCAGGTACTTGCCCGTGAGCACCCCCTGCGCGAGCGGTGACCAGACGATCTGGGAGATCTGCTCGCGTTCGCACAGCGGAATCACCTCAGCCTCGGGCGCGCGCCAGATCATCGAGTACTGCGGCTGGCTCGAGACCCAGCGCTCGACGCCCGCGATCGCGAGCGATGCTTCGATCTTCTCGGCCGGCCACTCGCTGAAGCCGATGTAGCGGGCCTTGCCCGCCTGCACGACCTCGGTGAGCGCCGCCATCGTCTCCTCCGGCGGCGTCCGATCGTCGTAGCGATGGCACTGGTAGAGGTCGACGTGATCGGTCTGCAGGCGCTGCAGCGAAGCGTCGATCTGCTTGTGGATCTGTGCCGCCGAGAGCCCACTGTCGCTGTCGGACATCGGGAAGAAGACCTTCGTCGCGAGCACGTAGGAGGAGCGCTCGTGGTCGGCCAGCACCTCGCCGAGCAGCGTCTCGGCCGCCCCCCGCCCGTACACGTTGGCCGTGTCGATGAAGTTGATACCGGCGTCGAACGCCGCCTGCACGCAAGCCTTCGCCTGCTCGCGCTCCACCCCGCCGGAGTAGGTCAGCCACGAGCCGAGGCTGATCTCCGAGACCTCGAGGTCACTCGAGCCGAGCTTGCGCAGGTTCATCTCCGCGAGCTTAGCCGCCGCAGGCACGCCGGCCCGAAGCGCGAGCGCTAGTAGGCTCAAATGAGGATGGCAAGCGCCGCTCCCGTCGACCCCCCGGCTCCGATCGACCCGTCACTGCAGATCGGCGCTGTGCGCTTGGCCGTCGGCGGCCTGTCGCGCAGCGCCGACTTTTACGAGCACGTGCTCGGCCTGCCGCTGATCCGCCGCGAGGACGAGCGCGCGCTGCTCGGCGCCGACCCGGCGCACCCGGCGCTCGAGCTGAGCGCGATCGCCGATCCGACGCCGCTCTCGCCGCACAGCACGGGCCTGTTCCACGTGGCCTGGCTGCACCCCTCTCGCGCGGCGCTCGCCGAAACGGTCAAGCGGATCGCACGCGCTCGCTGGCCGATCGACGGCGCCTCCGACCACGGTGTCTCCGAGGCGCTCTACCTGAGCGACCCCGACGGCCTCGGCATCGAGATCTACGCCGACCGCCCGCGCGAGGCGTGGGAGCGACCGCCGGACGGGCACGGCGTGCGCATGGTCACGCTGCCGCTCGACGTCGAGGACCTGCTCGCGCAGGCGCCCGGCGAGCTCGATGCTGCGAGCGAGACGATCGAGCCGGGCACGGGCATCGGCCACGTCCACCTGAAGGTCGCAGACGTGCCCCGCGCGCTCGCTTTCTACCGCGACACGCTCGGCATGGAGGAGCAGGCGCAGCTGCCGTCGGCCGCCTTCGTCTCGGCCGGCGGATACCACCATCACATCGGGCTGAACTCGTGGCAGAGCCAGGGCGCGAGCCCGGCGCCGCCGAGCGCCCCGGGCCTGCGCGAGATCCGCTTCACGCTCGAACGCGACGAAGACCGGCCTGCGCTCGTCGACCCCGACGGCAACAGCCTCAGCTTCGCCCCCACGCCGGCCGACTGAGCTTCAGCCCGACGACGCCTCGTCGAGTCTTGTGAGCTCCTCGACCGAGAGCTCGAGCTCGACCGAGGCGACCAGCTCAGCCACCTGCTCGGGCGAGGTGGCGCTCGCGATCGGCGCGAGCACGGTCGGCTTGGCGCGCAACCACGCAAGCGAGACCGAAGCCACGGCGACGTCGTGCGCCTGGGCAATCCGATCGAGCACCTCGAGCACGGCGAAGCCGCGCTCGTTGGCGTAGCTCTCCTGCACGCCTCCCGCGCGCGGGCTCTGCACCTGCTCGCCGCCGGGGCGGTACTTGCCGCTGAGAAAGCCGCGCGCGAGAGCAAAGTAGGGCAGGCACGCGAGGCGCTCCGCCTCGCACAGCGGCGCAAGCTCCTGCTCGTACTCGCGCTCCATCAGGCTGTAGTGCGGCTGCAAGGCGACGAACTCGGCGATTCCCTCGTGACGGCTGAGCTCGAGCGCCTGACGCAGCCGCTCGGCGCTGTAGTTGGACGCCGCCGCGTGGCCGACCAGGCCATCCTCGATCAGCTCGTCAAACGCCTCGAGCGTCTCCTGCAGCGGCGTCTGCAGGTCGTCTTCGTGCGCGTAGTAGAGGTCGATGCGCTCGATCCCGAGCCGCCTCAGCGAGGCCTCTGCGCCGGCCCTCACGTTGCCCGCCGAGAGGCCCTTCAGATCGGCCGACATGCCGACCTTGGTCGCGATCACGAGCTCGTCGCGATTGCCGCGGGCCGCCATCCAGCGGCCGATGATCCGCTCGGACTCGCCCGGACCGCCGGGGCCGCGCCGGCCGTAGCTGTCGGCTGTGTCGATGAAGTTGCCGCCCGCCTGCACGTAGGCGTCGAGCACCGCGAACGAGCGCTCCTCGTCGATCGTCCAGCCGAAGACGTTGCCTCCGAGGCACAGGCCATAGACATCCAGCTCGGTGTTCCCCAATCGCGCGATGGGCCCAGCGTAGCCGCGCAAGCGCCAACGACTGTCCATGTACACAAGAATTAAGCCCCGCTTCAGGCGCAAAGTGCAACAGTGCTCGTGGGAGGACATGACCCGATCCCCTGAGGAGGGAATCATGCCCAGAATCATCGTCACCACTGACCCACTCGACCGGCGCGACACGGCGCCCGACCAAGGAGAGACGGCGGTACTGCTCGACGAGCGCGTCTACTCGGTGCACCTCACCGACGACCACGCTGCCGAGCAGCTGATCGAGCGGCTCGCCTGGGCCGTCAACGACGCCGAGGACACGCAGCGCACGCTCACGGCCCACTGAAGAATCGATAGCGGCCCGCGTCTCCGGGCGCGGGCCGCTATCTCCTTCGGCCCATTGCGAAGCTCTGAATCGGCGGCGCTACGGCGCGCATGCTCGAGCCCACCTCGGCCGCGTCGTCGTCCTCGCCCGCGTCCGGCCCCTGCGCAGGCGCCGGCAGCTGGTGCACGCGCGCCAGCGCCGCCTCGCGCTCCTCGCCCTCGACCCCGCCCGCGATGAAGCGCTCGAGCTCGGCCAGCTCGCGCACGAGCAGGTTGACGACCCCCTCCTCCGAGCGCTCCACG